>NZ_JBHURV010000007.1:0-268786 GCF_042673865.1 Streptomyces sp. NPDC056987 | reverse complement strand
GGGATGCGCCAGGGTTCGGAGCCGTTGGCGAGGTAGCCGTCGGAGAGGAGGAAGACCGGTGTGCGGTAGACCAGCGCGATGCGTGCGGCTTCCAGCGCCGCGTCGAAGCAGTCGGCGGGGGTGCGGGGCGCCACGACAGGGACCGGGGCCTCGCCGTTGCGCCCGTACATCGCCTGCAGCAGGTCCGCCTGCTCCGTCTTGGTCGGCAGCCCCGTGGAGGGGCCGCCGCGCTGGATGGCCACGACCAGCAGCGGCAGCTCCAGCGACACCGCCAGCCCGATCGTCTCCGACTTCAGCGCCACACCCGGACCCGACGTGGTGGTCACCGCCAGCGACCCGCCGAAGGCCGCACCGAGCGCCGCGCCGATGGCCGCGATCTCGTCCTCGGCCTGGAAGGTGCGGACACCGAAGTTCTTGTGCTTCGACAGCTCGTGCAGGATGTCGGAGGCCGGGGTGATGGGGTACGAGCCGAGGTAGAGCGGCAGCTCCGCCTGGTGACCGGCCGCCACCAAACCGTACGACAGGGCGAGGTTGCCGGAGATGTTGCGGTAGGTGCCGGGGGGGAAGGCGGAGCCGGCGGGGGCGACTTCGTAGCTGACGGCGAAGTCCTCGGTGGTCTCGCCGAAGTTCCAGCCGGCCCGGAACGCGGCCACGTTGGCCTCGGCGATCTGGGGCTTTTTCGCGAACTTGGCGCGAAGGAACCGTTCGGTTCCCTCGGTCGGCCGGTGGTACATCCAGGACAGGAGGCCGAGCGCGAACATGTTCTTCGAACGCTCCGCCTCCTTGCGGGAGAGCCCGAACTCCTTGAGCGCCTCGATCGTGAGGGTGGTCAGCGGGACGGGGTGGACCTGGTAGCCGTCGAGGGAGCCGTCCTCCAGGGGGGAGGTCAGATAGCCGACCTTGGCCATGGGGCGTTTGGTGAATTCGTCGGTGTTGACGATGATTTCCGCGCCGCGTGGTACGTCGCCGATGTTGGCCTTCAGCGCTGCCGGGTTCATGGCGACGAGGACGTTGGGGGCGTCGCCGGGGGTGAGGATGTCGTGGTCGGCGAAGTGGAGCTGGAAGGAGGAGACGCCGGGGAGGGTTCCGGCGGGTGCTCTGATCTCGGCGGGGAAGTTCGGCAGGGTCGACAGGTCGTTGCCGAAGGACGCGGTCTCGGAGGTGAACCGGTCACCCGTGAGCTGCATCCCGTCACCGGAGTCACCCGCGAAACGAATGATCACCCGCTCCAGACGACGGATCGCCTTCTCCGGACCACGGATCACCCGCTCCGGACCACGGATCACATGAGCCCGAGCCGGACGGGCCGTTCCGTCCGGGTGGTCCCCGGAGGGGCTCGGGTCACTCGTCTGAGTCGTGTCAACGGCCACAGGCCGCTCCTTCCCGTCGACGCGGCGGACTGTCTGCCGGCGCACGGTAGTGAGCGACCCTTGTGACCGGCCAAAGCCGCGTGACCGCGACCGGCGGACGCCGTCACGGCAGCCAGTCCGCGTCCCGGGCGATGCGGATCGCGTCGATCCGGTTACGTGCGTTGAGCTTGCTGACGATGGTGGTCAGATAGTTGCGTACGGTCCCCACCGACAGCCGCAGCACGGAGGCGATCTCCCGTGCCTCCTCGCCCTCCGCCGTGAGCCGCAGTATCTGGGCCTCCCGGTCGGTGAGGGGATTCTCGAACTCCCCCCAGGCCGCCAGCGCCAGTTCCAGGTCGAAGGCCCGGTGCCCCGCGGCCACCCGTCGTACCGCGGTGGCGAGTTCGGAGGAAGGAGCATCCTTGAGGAGATAGCCGGAGACCCGGGCCTCAAGCGCCCGGCGCAGGGTGCCGGGCCGGCCGAGGCTGGTGAGGATGAGGGCGCCGCACTCCGGGAGTCGTTCGCGCAGCTGCGTCGCGGCCGCCAGACCGTCGACCCCGGGCAGATCGATGTCGATGACGGCGACCTCGGGCCGGTGCTTGAGCGCCATGTCGACGATCTCGTCGCCGCGTTCGACCTCGCAGACCACTTCGAGATCGTCCTGGAGATTCAGCAGGGCGACCAGGGCGCCGCGGACCATGTTCATGTCCTCGGCGATCAGTATGCGTATCACTGAACTCCCGTCTGTGGTCCGTGAGGGCCCGGATCGTGGCGAGGCGGCGCGGTCCGGGCCGTTGCCGCGGGGGCGCGTGGTCATGCGGCTGATCCGTTCGGCGGGAAGGTGATCTCCTTCAGTTCCGCGCAAGCGTCCGCTGTTCTCATGGCGGGTGCTTCGGCGAGGAGACGGAAGGTGCCGTCCTCCCCGGGGCCCGATTCGAGGCGGCCGCCCAGTGCGGTCATGCGTGTGTGGAGGTTGCCGAGTCCGTTGCCGCTGTGGGGTCCGGTGTTGTGGTGGGCGGGGTCGGCGCCGTCGTTCTCGACCACGAGGCGGACCAGGCCGTCCTGTTGGACGGCTTCGATGGCGCAGCGTCGGGCTTTGCTGTGCCGCAGGAGGTTGGTGACGGCCTCGCGCAGTGTGGTGGCGAGTTCGGTCTCGACGTGGGGGGAGAGTGCGGCGAGTTCGACCCGCACCCGTACGTCGATGCCGGCGGCGCCGAGCATCGTCTGTGCGGTTCTGATCTCCTGACGGAGTGACAGGGTGCGGTAGCCGACGGCGGCCCTGCGGACATCGGCGAGGGACTGGCCGGCGATGGTCAGGACCTCGCCGGCCTCCTCCATGGCGCGCTGCGGGTGGGTGGGGATGAGGTGGTGGATGAGTTCGCTCTTGAGGGCGATGGAGGAGAGGCTGAAGCCGAGAAGATCGTGAAGGTCGCGGGCGAAGCGGAGCCGTTCGCCGGTGACGGCTCGGCGGGCGAGTTCGGCGCGGGTGGTGTGGAGGTGTGTGGCCAGCTCCGTCAGCCGGGCGAGTCCGTAGAGGACGAGCCCCGGCAGGAGCGTGGTGTGGGAGAAGGCGGCGCTCTCGACGACGGTGCGGGCGTCGAGGAGCGGCGGGACGAGCATGCTGAGGCCCACGGCGGCGTAGAGCGGCCAGGCCGCCCGGGGTGGCAGCAGGAGCAGGAGTGAGCCGGCCAGGTAGCCCGCCATGGTTTCCCAGTAGGTCCCGAAGACGACGACGGGGAGGTACGTCAGGAGTGCCTGGAGGGCGAGGGTCAGACATCTCCGGGGCAGGGGGGCCCGGCTCCCGCCCGGTGCGGAGTGGAGGAGCTGCAGGGCGAGGACCGGCAGCAGGAGGAGCAGGCTGATCGCCTCGGCCGTCGGCGGCATTCCGGCGCTCAGGATGCCCGTGGTGGTGAGGAGCGCGTAGCCGAGCAGCGCGGCGACGAGGAGGGCGCGGGCCGGCCGGGAAACGGGAAGGCCGATGCTGGGACTGGGCGGGGCCACCGCCTCGGGTCTGCTCCCCCTCGACTCGTCGGCACCGCCGGAACGATCGTGACTGTCCATCATCTGCACTGTCCCCCGCAACATGTGCGTCATCCTGCGGGGAGGATAAGTCAACTCAGTAAAGACTGTGCGGCGATCAGGGTCTCGTGGGCACAAGTTTGTGGGACCAATCGATCGTCGTGCTTCCGCGGTGTTTCGCTGTTCCTGCTGGTCAGGCGCCCGGAATGGGGCGTGGCGGGTGGGTGTTCCGGCGGGTGCGTGACGGATGGATCATTAAAAGGGTGATGGGTGCGGGTATGTCCCCGGTGTGGGGCGGCTCCGGTCGTGGCCGGGGAGCCCGGAACCGGGCGGTGAGCGACCGGCCCCGGCGCCCGTCGTCCCGCGCCGCGGCATCCGAACGCCCGCGCGGGGCCTGAGGCCTGGCCACCGCCCCGGTCACCTCGCCGACCGCCGCCCCGGCGACCGCGCCCGCCGCCGCACCGGTCACCGCGCCGACCGCCGCCGGGGGCCGCGCCCACCGCCGCCCCGGCCACCGCCCCGGTCACCGCGCCCGCCGCCGCAGGGAGGCCGCTCCCTGTCCGCTCTGCACAAGCGGCTCTTTAGAGCGCCCTCGCAGGATTCGAGCGAACAGCACGCCGTCGGCGTCGGGCCGGCAGTCTCGGAGAGGTCAGCGATGCGCGTTCTTTTCACCATCTTTCCGACATCGGCACATCTCTACCCAGCCATCCCGCTGGCATGGGCGCTGCAGAGTGCCGGTCACGAGGTCGTGGTGGCGAGCCCCGAGGGGGTGGTCGACCCGAAGGTGATCGAGAACATCACCTCGGCCGGCCTCACCGCGGTGTCGCTGGGCGGCAAGGAGGAACTCACCGCCTCGCTGGCGCCCCTCATGGCCGGCGCGGGCCCCGACAGGCCCACCCTGGCGCTCGACCCCGCCGACGAGAACGCCTGGCGTCAGGCCAGGGCCGTACTGGCGGGCATGTTCCACGCGTACTACCCGCCGGAGCCGGCGGGCGGCGGGCGTCGGCCGGTCCTCGACACGCTGGTGGAGTTCGCCCGCGACTGGCGCCCCGACCTGGTCCTGTGGGATCCGCTGGCGCCGACCGGGGCCGTGGCCGCGCGGGCCTGCGGCGCCGCCCACGCGCGGCTCCTGTTCGGCATGGACAACATCGGTCTGATCCGTTCCAGGACGCGGCAGGAGCTGGCCGATCCGTCCTCGGGCCTGACCGAGGACCCGTGGATGACCTGGCTGGGCCCGGTGCTGGAGCGCTACGGCCTCGACTTCGCCGAGGAGACCCTGGTCGGCCAGTGGACCCTTGACCTGACCCAGTCCCGGATGCGCGATCCGCTGGACCTGACGTACGTCCCGGTCCGCCGGGTCCCGTACAACGGGGCCGCCACGCTTCCGCCGTGGCTGCACTCCCGGCCCGAGCGGCCCCGCGCGGTGCTCACGCTGGGGGTGAGCCGCCGGCTGCTCGCCGGCCGGCACAGCGGCTTCCCGATGCGGGAGTTCTTCGACTCCGTCTCCGGCCTGGACCTGGAGCTGGTGGCCACGCTCAACGGCGAGCAGCTCACCGCCGTGGGCACCCTCCCGGACAACGTCCGCGCGATCGAGTACGTACCGCTCAACCAGGTGCTGCCCACCAGCTCGGCGATCATCCACCACGGTGGCGGCGGGACGTTCGCCGCGGCCGTCGCGTTCACGGTGCCGCAGCTCGTCGTGCCGCTCCCGATGTGGGACGAGATGGTCACGGCGCGGTACGTCGCCCGCCGGGGCGCGGGACTGGCCGCCGACCCGGCGGCGATCGACGCCGACACCGTACGGAAGGACCTCGTCCGGCTGATCGAGGAGCCGTCCTTCCAGCTCGGGGCCCGTGGACTGTACGAGGACATGCTGGCCGCCCCGGCGCCGAAGGACGTGGTCCCGGTCCTGGAGCGGCTTACCGCGGAGCACCGCGGCTGAACGCCGCCGGGCCCGCGCCCGCACCACACGACACGAGTCGAGTCCAGGACGAAAGGGTGAGTGAACCGTGCGCATCGAGGAAACCACCATCCCCGGCACGTTTCTGATCGAGCCGGACCAACTCTCCGACGACCGGGGTGTGTTCTACGAGTCGATGCGGACCGACGAACTGGAGCGGTCCGCGGGGATCACCTTCCGGCCCCGTCAGATCAACTACTCGGTCTCCAGGCGCCACACCCTGCGCGGCATCCACAGCGTGAGCATCCCCCCGGGGCAGGCCAAGTTCGTCACCTGCGTCCGGGGCGTGCTGCGCGACATCGTCGTCGACCTCAGGGTCGGCTCGCCCACCTTCGGCAGGCACCAGGTCAACGAACTGGACGCCGCCTCGGGCCGCTCCGTGTACGTCCCGGAAGGCGTCGGCCACGGATTCCTGGCACTCACCGACGACAGCTGCATCTGTTACGTCGTCTCCAGCACCTACGTCCCCGGCACACAGATCGACATCAACCCGCTCGACCCCGACCTGGACCTGCCCTGGAACTGCGCCGGGACCCCACTGATCTCGGACAAGGACGCCCAGGCGCCCTCCCTGGCCGAGGCACTGGCAGCGGGCACACTGCCCGACTTCCACGCCGCCTGACGCGGCGGCACCACTGACCCGCCGCCCGCCGGCCCGCCGGAACGGCACGTCCGAGCGGCCGCGCACACCGCGCACCGGACCGAAGAGGCACCACCACATGATTCGAGAGGACCTGCCATGAAGGCTCTGGTGTTGGCCGGCGGATCGGGAACCCGTCTACGGCCCTTCAGCTACTCCATGCCCAAACAGCTCATCCCCATCGCGAACACACCGGTCCTGGAATACGTCCTGAAGAACATCCTGGACCTGGGCGTCACCGAGATCGGGGTCATCGTCGGCGACCGCGCCCCCGAGATCCGCCAGGCCCTCGGGGACGGATCGCGGTTCGGGGCGCGGCTGACCTACATCCGCCAGGAGGCCCCGCTCGGCCTCGCCCACACCGTCTCCATCGCCCGGGACTTCCTCGGTGACGACGACTTCGTGATGTACCTCGGCGACAACATGCTGCCCGAGGGGATCGCCGGTATCGCCGAGGAGTTCGCCGCACACCGCCCGGCCGCCCATGTCGTCGTCCACAAGGTCCCGGACCCGCGGGCCTTCGGCGTGGCCGAACTGGGCCCCGACGGCACCGTGCTGCGCCTGGTGGAGAAGCCGCGGCAGCCGCGCAGCGACCTGGCCCTGATCGGCGTGTACTTCTTCACCCCCGCCATCCACGAGGCGGTCCGGGCCATCGAGCCCAGCGCCCGCGGCGAACTGGAGATCACCGACGCGATCCAGTGGCTGGTGTCGGCGGGCGCGGAGGTACGGGCCGGCCAGTACGAGGGCTACTGGAAGGACACCGGGAACGTCGAGGACGTCCTGGAGTGCAACCAGCGCATCCTGGAGGGCCTGCGGCCCTCCGTGGCCGGCGTGGTCGACGGCGCCAGTGTGCTGGCGGGACCGGTCGTCGTGGAAGAGGGGGCGCGCGTCGTGCGCTCCCGCGTCGAGGGGCCGGCGATCATCGGCGCCGGCACGGTCGTGGAGGACAGCCACATCGGCCCGCACACGTCCATCGGACGCGGCTGCGCGGTCACCGGAAGCCGGCTGGAGTACTCCATCGCGCTGGACGGGGCGTCCGTCACCGGCGTCCAGGGCCTGCGCAGCTCCCTCATCGGCCGCTCCGCCTCCGTCGGCACCACGCTGGAGAGCACGGACCGTTACCGCCTGGTCGTCGGAGACCACACCCGAGTGGAAGTCGCGGCATGAGGATCCTCGTCACCGGAGCGGCCGGTTTCATCGGCTCCCACTTCGTCCGCAACCTCCTCGCGAACACCTACGCGGGGTGGGAGGACGCCGGGGTCACCGCCCTGGACAAGCTGACCTACGCGGGCAACCGCGACAACCTGCCGGCCTCGCACCCGCGCCTGGAGTTCGTCCGCGGCGACATCTGCGACCCGGCCCTGCTGCGCGAACTGCTGCCCGGCCACGACGCCGTGGTGCACTTCGCCGCGGAGTCCCACGTGGACCGCTCGCTCCAGGGCGCGGGGGAGTTCTTCCGTACCAACGTCCTGGGCACCCAGACACTGCTCGACGCCGTGCTGGACAGCGGTGTCGAGCGGGTCGTGCACGTCTCCACCGACGAGGTGTACGGCTCGATCGACGAGGGCTCCTGGACCGAGGACCTGCCGCTGCTGCCCAACACCCCCTACGCGGCCTCCAAGGCCTGTTCCGACCTGGTCGCCCGCACCTACTGGCGCACCCACGGGGTGGACCTCTCCGTCACGCGCTGCTCCAACAACTACGGGCCGTACCAGCACCCCGAGAAGCTCATCCCGCGCTTCGTCACCAACCTGCTGCAGGGCCGGCAGGTGCCGCTGTACGGCGACGGACGCAACGTCCGCGAGTGGCTGCACGTGGACGACCACTGCCGGGGCATCCACCTCGTGCTCCAGGGCGGCCGGGCCGGTGAGATCTACAACATCGGCGGCGGCAACGAGCGGACCAACCGCGCCATCACCGAGCGGCTCCTCGAACTGACCGGCTCGGGACCGGAGATGATCCGCCCCGTCGCCGACCGCAAGGCGCACGACCTGCGGTACTCCATCGACGAGTCAAAGATCCGGGACGAGCTGGGCTATGCGCCGCTGACCGGATTCGAGGAGGGCCTGGCCGCCACGGTGGCCTGGTACCGCGACCACACCGACTGGTGGAAGACCGTTCTGCACGAGGCCGGACATGACGGCGGCTGACACCGGCGGAGCCGCCGGGCTCCGCGTCGTGGTGCTCGGCGGCACCGGCTACCTGGGCCGCCGCCTCGGCGAGGCCTTCACCGCCGACGGCGCCCTGGTGCACCTGGTGTCCCGGAGCCCGGCGCAGGGCGGCCCGGCGGACCCGCGTACCGTCCGTATGGACCTGCTGGCGGCGGGCCCGCGGGAACTCACCGGGTTCTTCGGCTCGGTGCGGCCCGACGTCGTCGTCAACGCGGCCGGCCGGGTCTGGCGGTCCGGCGAGGCCGAGATGGCCGCGGGCAACGCGGACCTGGTCGCCCGGGTCACGGAGTCGCTCGCCGGCCTGGACCGCCCGCCGCGGTTCATCCAGCTCGGCACCGTCCACGAGTACGGCGCCGGCACACCGGGCGCCGGCACCGCCGAGGAACAGGAACCCGCCCCCGTCACCCCGTACGGGCGGACCAAGCTCCTCGGCACCCGGATCGTGCTGCGGGCCGCGGCGGAACACGGCCTGGACGGTGTGGTGCTCCGCCTCGCCAACGTGATCGGAGCCGGAGTGCCGGCCGGCAGCCTCTTCGGCATGGTCGCCGCGCACCTCGGCACCGCCGCCCGCGCCCGGTCCCTGGGCGGGACGCCGGACGAGCTGAGGCTGCCGCCGCTGCGCGCCCACCGCGACATCGTGGACGCGCGCGACGCCGTCGACGCGGTACGGGCCGCCGCCCTCGCACCGGCGGCGGACCTCGGCGGCCAAGTGATCAACATCGGCCGCGGCGAGGCCGTCCCGATGCGTGCGCTGATCCACCGCATGGTCGAACTCAGCGGTGTGGACCTCCCGGTCACCGAGGCCGACGCCGGCCGGCCCGCGCGCACGGACGCGGAGTGGCTGCAACTGGACGTGTCCCGGGCGCTGCGGCTCCTGCGCTGGCAGCCGCGGCACACCCTCGACGACTCGCTGCGCGACCTGCTCGCGGCCGCGGTACCGACGCCAGCCAACGAAAAGGAATGACGATGAGCGATACCGCCGTAACCGCCGACAACAAAGAGCGGGTACTCGACGAGGTCCGCAGGTACCACCAGGAGACCGCGCCCGACCGGGAGTTCGTGCCCGGTGTGACCGAGATCTGGCCGTCCGGGGCGGTCCTCGACGAAGCGGACCGGGTCGCGATCGTCGAGGCCGCGCTGACCCTGCGCATCGCCGCCGGGCCCAGCTCCAGGAAGTTCGAGTCCGCCTTCGCCAAGCGCCTCAAGCGGCGCAAGGCCCATCTGACCAACTCCGGATCGTCGGCGAACCTCCTCGCCGTCTCGGCCCTCACCTCCCACCAGCTCGGTGACCGGCGGCTGAAGCCGGGCGACGAGGTGATCACCGTCGCGGCGGGGTTCCCCACCACCGTCAACCCGATCCTCCAGAACGGGCTCCTGCCGGTCTTCGTCGACGTGGACCTGACCACGTACAACACCACGGCCGACCGGGTGGCGGCGGCCATCGGCCCCAAGACCCGGGCGATCATCATCGCCCACGCGCTCGGCAACCCCTTCGAGGTCGCCGAGATCGCCCAACTCGCCGAGAAGCACGGCCTCTTCCTCATCGAGGACAACTGCGACGCGGTCGGTGCCACCTACGACGGGCAGATCACCGGCACCTTCGGCGCCCTCACCACGGTCAGCTTCTACCCCGCGCACCACCTCACCATGGGCGAGGGCGGCTGCGTCCTCACCTCCGACCTCGGCCTGGCCCGCATCGTGGAGTCACTGCGCGACTGGGGTCGGGACTGCTGGTGCGAACCCGGCAAGAACAACACCTGCTTCAAGCGGTTCGAGTACCAGATGGGCAACCTGCCCGCCGGATACGACCACAAGTACATCTTCTCCCACGTCGGTTACAACCTGAAGGGAACCGACATCCAGGCCGCGCTGGGCCTCACCCAGCTCGACCGGCTCGACGGCTTCATCGAGGCGCGGCGGCGCAACTGGCGCCGGCTGCGCGAAGGGCTGGACGGGGTCCCCGGCCTGCTGCTCCCCGAGCCCACCCCGCGCTCGGAGCCCAGCTGGTTCGGCTTCGTCATCACCGTCGACCCCGAGGCCCGCTTCACCCGCGCCGAACTCGTCGCCCACCTGGAGGAGCGGAAGATCGGCACCCGGCGGCTGTTCGCCGGCAACCTCACCCGCCAGCCCGCCTACATCGGCCGGCCCCACCGCATCGTCGGCGACCTCACCAACAGCGACATCATCACCGAGCACACCTTCTGGGTCGGCGTCTACCCGGGCCTCACCGACGAAATGCTCGACTACGTGACCGCCACGATCAAGGAGTTCGTGGCCCAGCGCGGCTGAGCCCGGACCCACCGCCTCCTCCCACCCAGAGATCAGGAAGACGACGATGGAGATAGTGGGAACCGGATTCCTGGCGCGGTGTCTGCGTCCGCTGGCCGACCGGCATCCGGACACCGTGGCCCTCGCCGCGGGGGAATCCAGAACGAGCGGCGCCTCCGACGCGGACTTCGCGCGGGAGGCCGCACTGCTCCGCGATGTCACCAAGCGGTGCGCGGCCGACGGACAGCGGCTGCTGTTCTTCTCCACGGCCGCGACCGGACTGTACGGGCTCGCCGAAGGGCCGGGCAGCGAGGACGTCCCGGTGACCCCCTGCACCCCCTACGGCGCGCACAAACTCGCCCTGGAGGAGCAGCTGCGCGACTCCGGGGCCGACCACCTCATCCTCCGGCTCGCGCACCTGGTGGGACCGCACGGGCGGTACCACCAGCTCGTCCCCACGCTCGTACGGCAGATACGCGAGGGCGTGGTCACCCTGCACCGGGGCGCCACCCGCGACCTGATCCGGGTCAGCGACGCGCTCACCGTCATCGACCGGCTGCTCGCCACGGGCACCAGGGCCGACACGGTCAACGTGGCCTCCGGGTTCGCCGCCCCGGTGGAAGACATCGTCGGCCATCTCGCGGGCGCGCTGGGGCTGGAACCGCGCACGGAGTACGTGGCCACGGGCGTCCCGTACGCCATCTCCACCCGGAAGCTGCGCGCCCTGGTCCCCCACGTGGCCGACCTGGGCTTCGGCCCCGACTACTACCAGCTGGTCCTCAACCACTTCCTCGCGGCCGAACATGCCTGACCCGGCCGCGTACGCGTCACGAGAAAGGCGGGGAGTCCCTCCGATGCCGTCCCCACTCATCCAGATACCTGAGAACCAGACAGCCGGGCACCCGAGCCTGCCCGCCCGCATCGCCCTGTCGGCCGCCGCCCCGGGCGCGCACCTGCGTACCGAGGACTTCGGCGACTGGCTGGCCGAACGGGGCAGGGCCAACGCCTTCCGGGTGGAGCGGATACCATTCGCGGAGCTGGACGGCTGGTCGTTCCAGGAGTCCACCGGGAACCTGGTGCACCGCAGCGGCCGGTTCTTCACCGTCGAGGGCCTGCACATCACGGAGGACGCCGAGCCGCACGGCGACGGCCCCTACGCCGACTGGTACCAGCCCATCATCAAACAGCCCGAGGTGGGCATCCTCGGCATCCTCGTCAAGGAGTTCGACGGGGTACTGCACTTCCTGATGCAGGCGAAGATGGAGCCGGGCAACCCGAACCTCCTCCAGCTCTCGCCCACGGTCCAGGCGACCCGCAGCAACTACACCAAGGCCCATCAGGGCGCGGACGTCAAATACCTCGAATACTTCGTCGGGCCGCAGCGCGGCCGGATCATCGCGGACGTGCTCCAGTCCGAGCACGGCTCCTGGTTCTACCGCAAGTCCAACCGCAACATGGTCGTGGAGGCGGTGGGCGACGTCCCGCTGCTGGACGACTTCTGCTGGCTCACTCTCGGACAGATCCACGCACTGCTGCGCCGGGACAACGTGGTCAACATGGACTCCCGTACGGTGCTGTCCTGCCTGCCCTTCGACGACACCTCGCACGGCGCGCTCCACTCCGACATCGAACTGCTCTCCTGGATCACCGGCGAGCGCACCCGCCACGCCGTACGGACCGAGCGCGTCCCCCTGGACTCCATTCCCGGCTGGAAGCGCGGCGAGAGCGCGATCGAGCACGAGGAAGGCCGCTACTTCAACGTCGTGGCCGTGTCCGTACAGGCGGGAAACCGCGAGGTGACGGGGTGGACCCAGCCCCTCTTCGAGCCCGTCGGCCTGGGTGTCACCGCCTTCCTCACCCGCGAGTTCGGCGGCGTCCCGCATGTGCTGGTGCACGCCCGGGTCGAGGCGGGCTTCCTCGACACCGTCGAGCTGGGACCGACCGTGCAGTGCACCCCCGACAACTACGCCCACCTGCCCGAGAAGGAGCGGCCCCGGTTCCTGGACACCGTGCTGCGGGCCGGCGCGGACCGTATCCGGTACGAAGTCGTGCACTCCGAGGAGGGCGGGCGCTTCCTCAACGCCGAGAGCCGCTTCCTCATCGTCGACGCGGACGAGACCGACGCCCCGCTCGACCCGCCGCCCGGCTACGCCTGGGTCACCCGCGAGCAGCTCACCTTCCTGGTCCGGCACGGCCACTACCTCAACGTCCAGGCCCGCACCATGCTCGCCTGCCTCCACGCGACGGCGCTGAGCCCCCGGTGACCGGACCCCTGCGGGTGGGGGTGATGGGATGCGCGGGCATCGCGGTGCGCCGCATGCTCCCCGCCTTCGCGGCCTGCCCCGGCATCGAGATCGCGGCCGTGGCCAGCCGGGACCCGGCCAAGGCGCGGCAGGTCGCGGAGCGCTTCGGCTGCCGTCCCGTGCACGGATACGACGCGCTCCTCGAACGCGACGACATCCAGGCCGTCTACGTACCGCTGCCCGCGGCGCTGCACGCCCGGTGGACGGAGGCGGCACTGGACACGGGCCGGCACGTCCTCGCCGAGAAGCCCCTGACCACGGACCGCCACCGGACCGCGGAACTGCTCGAACTCGCCCGCGCCCGCGGTCTGGTGCTCATGGAGAACGTCATGTTCGTCCATCACCACCGGCACCGCGCCGTGCGGGACCTGATCGCCGACGGGGCGATCGGCGAACTCCGTGGATTCCAGGCGGTGTTCACCATCCCGCCGCTCCCGGACGGTGACATCCGGTACGACCCCGGACTCGGCGGCGGAGCACTGGCGGACGTCGGGGTCTACCCCCTGCGGGCCGCACTGCACTTCCTCGGCCCCGGGCTCGACGTCATCGGCGCCCGCCTCGACCGGGGCGCGGGACGGCGCGTCGAGACCTCCGGCGCCGCGCTGCTGAGCACTCCCGGCGGCGTCACCGCCCAGATCACCTTCGGCATGGAGCACGCCTACCGCTCCTCGTACGAAGTGTGGGGCAGCGAGGGCGGCATCACCGTCGACCGGGCGTTCACCCCGCCCGCCGACCACGCCCCCGTCATCGGCCTGCACCGCGGCGGGAGGACCGAGGAGATCCGGCTCGCACCGCACGACCAGGTGGCGGCCACCGTCACCGCCTTCGCGGCCGCGGTACGTACCGGAACCCTCCCGGACGCCCAGGCCACCCTGCGACAGGCGGAACTCCTCGACGAGACACACCGCTCCGCCTCGCGCGGAGCACCCGTCACCACTGGATGAGCGGCCGCCGGCCGGGCCCTCGGCGACGACCCGCCGAAGGACACCGCCGGCGCATGAAAGGAGACACCCGTGCAACGCCACATCGCTTTCTTCAACTTTCCGGCCGTAGGCCATGTCAACCCCACGATCGGCATGGTCGAGGAACTGGTGAAACGCGGCCACCGCGTCACCTGCACCGTGACCGACCACTTCGCCCCCATCGTGAAGGCCGCCGGCGCCGAACCCGTCCGGTACGACTCGGTCTTCGGCGATTTCTACCGCGTTCCGCTCACCCCCGAGGAGAACGCGGGCGAGGGGCTGCGGTGCCTGGACGAGGCGCTCTCCCTCGTGGAGCAGGTCGGGCCGTTCTACGAGGAGAACCGGCCCGATGTGATCGTCCACGACTTCATGGCGTGGGGCGCGCGGTTCTTCGCCGCCGGGAACGACATTCCGCTGATCCGGACCTATCCGGTGTTCGGGGCGAACGAACACTTCTCGATCCGCGAGAAGTTCCCGGTGGCGGAGCTGACCGACCCGCGGATGATGGAGGCGGTGCAGAAACTCGCGGGCGTGCTGCCGCAGTTCGGCCTGCCCGCCGACCCGATGGGCTTCATCACGGCGATCGAGAAGCTCGGCATCATCTTCCTCCCGCGCGACTTCCAGTACGCCGGTGAGACCTTCGACGAGCGGTTCGTCTTCACCGGCCCCTGCATCGCCGAACGCCCCTACCAGGGCACGTGGGAGCCCGCCTCGGCGGACCGGCCCGTGCTGCTGATCTCGCTCGGCACCTCGGCCAGGAACTGGCCGGAGTTCTTCACCATGGCCATCGAGGCCTTCGGCGACTCCGAGTGGGACGTCCTCATCACCGTCGGCGACCACACCGACCCGGCCGGCCTCGGACCGCTGCCCGCGAACGTCGACGTACGACGGTGGGCGCCGCAGCTCGACGTGCTCCGCCACGCCCGGCTGTTCATCCAGCACGGCGGCATGAACAGCATCATGGAATCCCTCGACAACGGCGTGCCCATGGTGGCCGTGCCGCAGACCAACGAGCAGCGGGCGAACGCCCTGCGCGTGGAGGAGCTGGGCCTCGGCCGTGTCCTCGCCAAGGAGGACGTCACGGTGGAAAGCCTGCGCGAGGTCGCGGCCCAGGTCACCGGCGACGCGTCCCTGACCGGACGGGTGCGGGCCATGGGGGAGCGCATGCGGTCCGTCAACGGCCCGTCCGTCGGGGCCGACGCCGTCGAGTCGTACCTGGCCCGGCTGAGCTGAGCCGAGCCGAGCACCGCCGCCGCGCCACGGATCCGTGGCGCGGGCCGGCCCCCACCGGTGTCGTACGGCCCCGGCGCCCTCCCGGCGCGGACCCACGGGCCGTGCGACACACCGGCCCTGGGCCGTGCGACACCGGCTGTACGGCACCGGCCGGGACTTCCGCGGCACGCCCTGGCGCCCCTCCCGGCGGCGCCACCCACCGAACGGGACAGTGACCCGAGAACCATGGACCATCTCGAAGAGCTCAAGGACTTCGCCCGCCTGCACGCCCGGGGCCAGGGCATGAAGGCCGAGCACGCCACCCGGGTCCTCGCCCGGATCACCAACGACACCACGGGGGACCCGGACTCCTGGGCCGCGGTGTGGACCGCCGAGGGCCGCGCCGCCGCCGACCGCGGCGACCTCCTCGACGCGTGCCGGCACTACGCGCTCGCCCGTTTCCCGTACCCCGGTGACGCCGACCGCCTCAGCGCCCAGCGGCTCTGCGTCGAGACCTTCGACCGGTGGAGCCGTGACCAGGACGGTGTCGAGCGCCTGGAGTTCACTCACATCGACGGCACTGACGGCACTGACGGCACCGTCGCCTGCTGGGCCGCCGGGCTCGACCGCTCCCGCCCGCTGCTGGTCGTCATGGGCGGCATCGTCAGCGTCAAGGAACAGTGGGCGCCGCTCCTGCCCCTGCTGAGCCGACTCGGCTTCGCCGCCGTCGTCACCGAACTGCCGGGCGTCGGCGAGAACACCGTCACCTACGGACCGGACTCCTGGCGCACCCTCGGCTTCCTGCTCGACCGGCTCGCCGACCGTGCCCGGGTCTCCGACACCTCGATGCTCGCCCTCAGCTTCAGCGGCCATCTCGCCCTGCGCGCCGCCGCCGAGGACCCGCGGATCCGCCGCGTCCTGACCGTGGGCGCACCCGTCTCCGACTTCTTCACCGACGAGACCTGGTGGCCCCGGGTGCCCGGCATCACGGCCGACACCCTGCGCCGCCTCACCGGCGCCGAGGACCTGGCCGCACTCCGGCTGCTGCTGCCGCGGTTCGCCCTCACGCCGGAGCAGCTCGGGCAGGTGCGGATACCCGTCCGGTACGTCGCCAGCGGCCGCGACGAGATCATCCCGGCCACGGAGCAGGCGCTGCTGCGCCGGACGCTCGACGACATCCGGTTCAGGACATTCGACGACGTGCACGGATCGCCCGCCCATCTCGGCGCGATGCGGCGCTGGCTCTTCTCCCAGCTGCTGTGGCTGCGCTTCGGGTGGCCGGTTCGGGCGCCCGGCGCGCGTGATTTTAAGTCAGGTGCTTGACTTAGATTACCGGGTGAGATTGCCTGACCGCACCGGAAGGAACAGTTCCGAGCGCAGTCGAGGGAGTTGAGCGAGCGATGGCCGGCACACTGAACGCCGCGGACCCGCACCACGCCGCCGTACCGGGGTTTCCGATGGAACGGGCGGCGCGCTGCCCGTTCGACCCGCCCCCCGGGCTGCGGGACAAGCAACAGGAAGGGCCGCTCGCGAAGGTGCGGCTGTGGGACGGCAGCACGCCGTGGCTGGTGACCCGTTACGCGGACCAGCGCACCCTGCTCGGTGACCCGCGGCTCAGCTCCGACATCACCCGGCCCGGCTATCCGAGCGATGTGCCGGTCTCCGGCGCGGGGTCCATCGGGTTCATCCTGATGGACGACCCCGAGCACTCACGGCTGCGGCGGATGGTGACGGCGCCGTTCGCCGTCCGGCGGGTGGAGGCGATGCGGCCCGCCGTACAGAAGATCACCGACCAGCTGATCGACGCCATGCTGGCCGGCCCCGTACCGGTCGACCTGGTCCAGGCGTTCGCGCTGCCGCTGCCCTCGCTGGTGATCTCGGAACTGCTCGGAGTGCCCTACGGCGACCACGAGTTCTTCCAGGAGAACAGCAAGATGCTCATCAACCGCGCGGCCGCCCCGGAGGAGCGGGCCGCCGCCTCGGCGGCGCTGGCCGGCTATCTCGACGGGCTGATGGGCGAGAAGATCGCCCGCCCCGCCGACGACCTGCTCTCCGGGCTGGTCGCCCGGATCGAGGCCGGTGAGCTGACCCGCTCCGAGGCGGCCCAGATGGGCGTCCTCCTGCTGCTGGCCGGGCACGAGACCACCGCGAACATGATCGCGCTCGGCACGCTCGCCCTGCTGGAGAACCCGGACCAGCTCGCCCTGCTCCGGGACACGGACGACCCGGCGCTGGTCGCCTCGGCGGTGGACGAGCTGCTGCGCTACCTCAACATCACGCACAACGGGCGCCGCCGGGTGGCCCTGGCGGACATCGAGATCGCCGGGGAGGTGATCCGCGCGGGCGAGGGGATCATCGTGCCCAACGACATCGGCAACCGGGACCCCGACATGTTCGAGGACCCCGACCGGCTCGACATCCGCCGCGACGCCCGCCGCCACCTGGCCTTCGGCTTCGGTGTCCACCAGTGCCTGGGCCAGACGCTGGCCCGGATGGAACTCCAGGTCGCGTACAGCACCCTCTACCGGCGCATTCCCGGGCTGCGGCAGGCCGCCCCGATGGAGGAGATCCCGTTCAAGCACGACGGATCCGTCTACGGCGTGTACGAGCTGCCGGTGGCCTGGTGACCGCTTCTCAGGACTCCGGCGCTCTCCGCTCCACCGCTCTTCCCCCCGACCGTTCTTCCCCCCGACCGTTCTTCCCTGACCGAGGAGACGCGATGAGCCGCAACGACGACGAGCAGGTCCTCACCTACCCCATCCCCAACGACGCGCCCCTGGAGCCGCCCGCCGAGTGGGCGCGGCTCCGGCAGCAGTGCCCGGTCGCCCGGGTGAAGCTGCCCAGCGGCGACGAGGCGTCGGTCGTGACGCGGTACGACGACGTCAAGCAGGTGCTGTCCGACCCCCGGTTCCCCCGTCGGCTCGACGCCGCCGACGCGGCCCGGATCTCCGCCACTAAATCGGGCGGGCTCTTCAACAGCTCGATGTCGGCCACGATCCCGGACACCGGTGAGGAGCATCAGCTGTGGCGGCGGCTGGTCGGGAAGTGGTTCACGGCCAAGCGCATGGCCTCGCTCCGCCCCGGCATCGAGGCGATGGCCGACCGGCTCATCGACGAGATGGTGGCGAGCGGCCAGCCGGCCGACCTGAAGGCCGCGCTCGGCTTCCCGCTGCCGGTGTGGGTGATCTGCGATCTGCTCGGGGTGCCCGAATCGGACCGGGAGGAGTTCTCCCACTGGTCCGACTCGCTGCTCAACCTCACCCGCTACACGGAGGAGGAGGTCGCGGCGGCGCACCACGCGTTCACCGACTACATGGCGGTACACATCGACGCCAAACGGGCCGCGCCGACCGACGACCTGCTCAGCGAGCTGATCGTGGCCACCGGCGCCGACGGCTACCGGATGTCCGACGCGGAACTGGTCGCCACCGGGCGCGGGCTGCTGCTCGCCGGCCACGAGACGACCGCCAACCAGATCGGCAAGATGGTCGCCATGCTGCTCGGCGACCGGCGGCTCTGGGAGCAGCTGCTCGCCGACCGGTCGCTGGTGCGCTCCGCGGTGGAGGAGGCGCTGCGGCTGGACGCCAGCGGGGGGCTCGGCCTGCCGCGGTACATTACCGAGGACACCGAGGTCGGCGGGGCGCTGGTGCCGCGCGGCACCACCATGATGTGCAACATGGGCGCCGCCAACCGGGACGAGCGGGTCTTCGAGAACCCGGCGGAGATGGAGCTCGGCCGCACCCCCAACGTCCATCTGGCGTTCGGCACCGGGGCGCACTCGTGCCTGGGACAGGCGCTGGCCCGCACCGAGCTGCAGGCCGTACTGGACGTGCTGCTGCGCCGGCTGCCCACGCTGCGCCTCGCTGTCACCGTGGAAGAACTCCCCAAGCTCGAAGGCCTGATGGTCGGAGGGCTGCGTGAAGTACCGGTGAGATGGTGAACATGGCAGGCAGGACCGTACGGGCCGAACAGGTCAGCGCGACACGGGAGTCGATACTGACCACCGCGGAGCGGCTGTTCGCCGAGCGCGGCGTGTACGCGGTCTCCAACCGGCAGGTCAGCGAGGCCGCGGGACAGGGGAACAACGCCGCGGTCGGCTACCACTTCGGGACCAAGGCGGACCTGGTGCGGGCGATCGCCCGCAAACACGCCGCGCAGATCGAACGGATCAGGGCGGAGCGGCTGGCGGGCGCCGGTGACTCCACCGATGTACGGGTCTGGGTGACCTGCCTGGTCTACCCGCTGACGGAGCATCTGGAGGAGTTGGGCAGGCCCACCTGGTACGCGCGGTTCTGCGCGCAGGCGATGACCGACCCGGCGCTGCGCGCCACCATGATCGAGGAGTCGATGACGTCCCCCGCGCTCCGGGGGATCGTGGAGGGCCTGAACCGTACCCTGCCCGAGCTGTCGGCCGAGGTGCACGCGGAGCGCGGACTGATGGCACGCCACCTGATGGTGCACATGTGCGCGGAGCGGGAGCGCGCGCTGGCCGAGGGCGCGGGCACGGTCCACTCCTGCTGGCACGACGCGGCCACCGGCATGGTGGACGCCCTCGTAGGAATGTGGCTGGCCCCCACGACCCATCGCCCGTGAACAGGACGAGAGAGGAACGACCGTGAAAGTGACCGTCGACCAGGACAAGTGCTGCGGCGCAGGCACCTGCGTACTGCTGGAGCCCGCGGTCTTCGACCAGCGGGACGAGGACGGGATCGTGGTGCTCCTCGACCCCGCCCCGGCCGAGAAGCTGTGGCCGACCGTCCGGGAAGCCGCCACCGTCTGCCCGGCCGCCGCGATCTCGGTGACCGAGGACGCGTGAGCCGGGGACATTGAGCCGGCGAGACTGAGCCGGGGAGACCGCGCGCCGAGAGGCCAGGGGCGGAGACGTTCGACACGGAACGTCTCCGCCCCGGCTGCTTCCGCCGGAAAGAGCCCGCCGGAAAGAGCCCGGCGGGAAGGGCCCGGCGGGAAGGGCCCGCCGGGAAGGACCGGGCGGGACGGGCTCAGACGGCCGACCAGCCGTTGTCCACCGGCAGTACGGCGCCGTTGATGTTGCTCGCCGCGTCCGAGGCGAGGAAGACGATCGCCGCGGCCTGCTCCTCGGCCCCCGACACCTTGCCCGCGAGACCGATGTAGGGGCGGAGCGTTGCGGGACCCTCGGCGTCGGGCCTGGCGTCGACCCGCATGTGGGTCGCGGTGCCGCCGGGCGCGATCGCGTTGGTACGGACCCCCCGCTCCCGGTACATCACGGCGAGCGACTTCGTCAGCCCGACCACGCCGTGCTTGGCCGCGGTGTACGCGGCGCCGGCCGCGCTGCCGCGCAGCGCGGACTCCGACGCGGTGAAGACGATCGCGCCGTTGCCCGTGGCCAGCAGGTGCGGCAGGGCGGCGCGGGTCAGGACGAACGGCGCCGTCAGATTGATCCCGATGACCCGCTCCCACTCGGCGTCGTCGGTCTCGCCGAGCGCCGACATGCGGTCCATGACACCGGCGTTGTTCACCAGGACGTCCAGCCCGCCGAAGCTCTCCACGGCCGCGGCGACGACCTGCTCCGCCACGGCCCGGTCGCTCAGGTCGCCGACGACCGCGCGGGCCGTGCCGCCCGCCTCCGCTATCGCGGCGACGGTGCCGTCTGCGCCCTCCTGGTTCAGGTCGGCGACCAGGACCCGGGCGCCCTCCCGGGCGAAGTGGAGGGCCGCGGCGCGGCCGATCCCCGATCCCGCGCCGGTGACGACGACACTGCGTCCTTCAAGGCCCGTGCTGCTCATGGTGTGCCTGCTTTCCTCTGGTCGCCCGCTCGCTCGGTCGGTCGCGTCAGGCAAACACGTTTGAGTTACTTGAGTCAAGCAAGCAGATGATAAAGTGGTGCACATGCCCACACCGCCGCACACCGCCGTCCCCGTCTCCCCCGACATCATCGAGATCGAGCGCGCCCTCACCCACATCTCGTACCTCACCAACCGGGTCCGGCAGCACGAGCGACTCATGGCGCTGGCCGGTGTCTCGCTGGACCGTGCCGCCGTCGCCATCCTGCGGGCGATGGCCGACTCCGACGCCCTGCGCCCCGGCGAGCTGGCGGTCCGCCTCGGCGTCGAGGCGTCGCACATCACCCGCCAGGTGCAGCAGTTGCAGAAGTCCGGTTACGTGACCCGCGTCCCGGACCCCGACGACCGCCGGGCCCAGCGCGTCCAGCTCACGCCGGTCGGCCGGGACGCCATCGACCGGATCCGCGACGCGAGCCGCCGGGGTATGGAGATGGCCCTGGGGGACTGGTCGCCGCAGGACCTCCACCAGCTCGCCACCCTCTTCCACCGGATGGTCGACAACTTCCTCAGCCATTCCGTCGAGGACGACGACGCCGGGTCCCCGGGCACCGCGTGAGCGCGCGGGGGAACGGGCGGCGGGTCCTGATCGTCGGGGACGACCCCGGCACCGTGGAACTGCTCACCACCACCATGGGGCTCGCGGGCTACCGGACCGGAACGGCGAGCACCGGACGGGAGGCGCTGTCGCGGCTCGTGGAGCAGCCGGCCGACCTGGTCGTCCTCGACATGACCATGCCCGGGATGAAGCGCTTCGCCAAATTTCCCCGGCTCCCCGTCGCCGACCGCCCGCCGCTGCTCTTCCTCGCCGCCCTGGACTCCCTCGAATCCCTGGCCGCCGGACTCGTCACGGGCAGCGCCGACTACGTGACCAAACCGTTCCGCATCGCCGAGGTCCTCGCCCGGGCCGAGACGCTGCTGCGCACCCGAGGCGCCGAGGGGCGGACCGGGACGCCGCGCTACGACGACCTCACCCTGGACGACGCCACCTGCCGGGCCCGGCGCGGCCGGCGCACCCTCGACCTCACCCCCGCCGAGTACCGGCTCCTGCGCCACCTGCTCGTCAACGCGGAACAGGTCCTTTCGAAGGAGCAGATCCGCCGGCACGTATGGGGCGAGGACCGCGCCGACAACGCGATCGAGAAGCTGGTCTCCCGGCTGCGGCGCAAGGTCGACCAGGAGGGCCCGCCCCTGATCCACACCCGTAAGGGCTTCGGCTACTGGCTGGGCCACTGACGGCCACGGCCCCGTCCCCGGTCGCGGCCCCGCGCCGTACACGCCCCGTCTGTGACCTGCCTCACGTCAGCTTCCCGTCAGGTAACCGACCGGAAGGCGTCAGCCCGTTCCGGTTCCATGGAGACCCACCCCTCCGCCCCGCGCGGAGCGACCCCCGCCCACCGAGGACAGAGACAGAGCCGGAGACATGACACAGAGCACGCGGATCGTGGTCGTCGGAGGCTCGGCGGCCGGACTCGCCGCCGTCGAGACGCTGCGCCGGGAGGGGTACGAGGGGATGCTCACCCTGGTCGGCGACGAGCGGCACGCCCCGTACGACCGGCCGCCGCTCTCCAAGCAGATCCTCGCCGGGGAGTGGGACAGGGCGAGACTGGCGCTGCGCTCCCCGGACGACCTGGAGGCGCTCGGCCTCGACCTGCGCCTCGGGGTCGCCGCGACCGGACTGGACACCGAGGACCGTACGGTGACACTGGCCGACGGCGAGTCGCTGCCGTACGACGGACTGATCGTGGCCACCGGCGTACGGCCGCGCACCCTGCCCGGCGCGGGCGCTCACCTGCTGCGCACCCTCGACGACGCTCTCGCCCTGCGGGACCGGCTCGGCCCCGGGCGCCATCTGGTCATCGTCGGCGCCGGGTTCCTCGGGGCGGAGGCCGCCGCCGTGGCCCGTGGGCTCGGCGCGCGGGTCACCCTGCTCGAACCCGCCCCGGTGCCGCTGGCCCACGCGGTCGGCGAGGAGGTCGGCCGCGTCCTGTCCGGGGCCCATCTCGACCACGGCGTGGACCTGCGCACCGGCGTGACCGTCACCGAGGTGACGGGCGACGGCGTACGGCTCGCCGACGGCGGCGTCGTCGAGGCCGACGAGGTGCTGGTGGCCGTCGGCTCCCTGCCCAACACCGAGTGGCTGACCGGCAGCGGGCTGACCCTCGACAACGGCCTGGTCTGCGACGAGTTCAGCGCCGCCGCGCCCGGTGTGTACGGCGCCGGGGACGTCGCCCGCTGGTTCAACCCGCTCTTCGGGGCGGCCATGCGGATCGAGCACCGTACCAACGCCGCCGAGCAGGGCATGGCCGCCGCACGGAACCTGCTCCGCCCGGACGCGCGCAAGCCGTTCGCGCCGGTCCCGTACTTCTGGTCGGACCAGTACGACATGAAGATCCAGGCGTTCGGACACCTGCGCGGCCACGAGGAGATCGCCGTCGTCGCGGGCGACCTCGGCGAACGCCGATGTGTGGTCGCCTACCGCACCGGCGACCGCCTCGCCGGGGCCCTCGCGGTCGGGATGCCGCCCAAGGCGATCCGCCCCTGGCGGCAGGCCGTCGCGACCCGCGCCACCTGGCGGGAGGCCATCGGCGGAGCCGCGTGACACGGCCCGGCACGGGGCGAGAGTTCGCGTCGCGCCGCCGTTGAACACACGCGCCGCCGCGTACGTATACGTGGGCGTGATACGCCTTCTCGCACACCGGCGGCACAGGCCGCGACGCCCGGGACCCCGTTCTGCGACGGCGGGGCTGATGGCCGTGGGGGTGCTGTTCCTCGCCGGGTGCGGGGGCGGCGGCACGGACCAGGACAAGGACTCGGCGCAGCCGGAGAAGCGCGCCGGCTCCGCCGCGCCCTCCGTCGAGCCGGTGAAGGCCGCGAAACCGGCGACGGTGGAGCAGCTCGCCGAGGCCGTCGGCTGTGAGGCCCAGATCAGGATGAAGGTGCAGGACTACCGGCAAGGGGTCTGCAAGAAGGGCGAGCTCCCGTACACGCTCATCACCTTCACCACGGAACAGAACCAGCGTGACTGGGTCGACTACGCGAAGATGTACGGCGGTTGGTACCTGGTCGGCAACCGGTGGGCGATCGGCACGAACAAGGGGCCGAACCTGGAGGCCGTCCAGGGCGAGCTCGGCGGCACGGTCGAGGAGGGCAAGGGGTACGCCTCCTCCGGCACCGGTAACGGTACGGGGACCGGAACCAGCACCGGAGAAGATGTCTACGGACCCTGACGGGACTACGGGACCACGGGACCACGGGGCCCTGAGGTGCCGCCTCGGGGCTACCGGTTACCGGTACGTGAGGTCCGACGCGGAGTACTTGCAGTAGGTGCTGTCCGGGCCCGTGCCGTTCTTCGTGGGCTCGGCGCCCGTGTTGTTGCCGATGTACTTCTGGCACGGCACGATCTTCTTGCTGCTGTCCCCGACGACGGTGATGCCGCGCAGGGTCAGCGAGTCACCGTAGTTGGTGTTGATCCCGCCGATGACCCCGCCGGGCGCGGTGATCTCCGTGTTGGTGACGTTGATCGTGCGCTTGTACTGGGAGGAGCAGTTCCCGCAGGAGCGGACGAACGTCTTGAAGTCCTGCCCGGCGAAGTTGGAGATGTTCAGCGTGCCGCCGCCGTTGAACTGGAAGATCTTGTCCGCGGCCTTGCGGGCGCCGCCGCCGACGACGTTGAACGTCTTGCCGGTGCCCCGGAAGGTCGCCGCGTCCTCGCCGACATCCTCCCACCAGACGTTCTGGAGCGTGCAGCTGCCGGAGCAGTGGATGCCGTCGGCGGCCGGGGCGCCGAGGATGACGTTCTTCAGCGTCGCGCCGTCGGCGAGCTTGAACAGCGGGTCCTGGTCCTCGTTCTGGCCGCCGGTGCCGAGGTCGCCGGTGCCGTAGTAGCGCTTCATGCCGCCGTCGACGGTGCCGCTGACCGGCTTGGTCGCGCCCACGCCTTCGCTGCCGTTGGCCGACGGCCAGGTGGCGGCCATCGCGGACGGCAGGGTCAGTCCGGAGGTGAGCGCGCCGACGGTGAGGGCGACGGCGCCGAGGCCGCCGGCGACGAACCGGCGCCTCCTGGTACCGGACCTGGTACTGAGCTGCTTGCCGTGCTGCTGGTCACTCATGGTGAGACGGCTCCTTCGGTGGGGGTGTGGGGGTGGGCGTCATGGCGTGGGTGCCATGGCGTGGGTTTCACGGGGTGGTGATGACCGGACGCGGTGGCGTCGGCATGTTGTTGCCGATGAAGAAACCGGGGTGCGGCGGCTGGTTGTACGCCGTGTTCTGCCAGGCCAGCGCCGTCCGGTAGGTCCGGTCGTGGAGCAGGGTGGTGATCTTCCGGTCGGTCAGGTGCGGTGTGGAGTAGATGCGCAGCGCCGTGTTGTCGGCGGTGGGCCAGATGACCTCCTCGCGCCAGTCGCCGAGGATGTCGCCGGAGAGCGAAGGGGTCGCCTTCGTACCGTTGTTGGAGTGCACGTTGGAGGCCGTCAGCAGCCGGGTGTCGCCCGATGTGCCGTACTTGTCGATGCGTGTTCCGTCGAGCAGTTCGCGCACCGGGTCGCCGTCCCACCAGGCCAGGAAGTTGGCCGAGGACGGCTTGCGGCCCAGGGCTGCGCCGCTCGTGGAGCGCAGCGAGCCGTCGGCCGACGACCAGGACTCGGCGCCGGGGCTGCCCGCCCAGATGTCGCCGGAGACGCCGCGGCCGTTGTCGCCGGAGGCCGGGGTCGACCACAGGACCTGTCCGGTCCTGGCGTCCGCGAAGTACGACGACGGCTTCGACCCGTCCTCGTCCACCTTGAAGTACTCCAGCCCCGGGCGGGACGGGTCGAGGTCGCCGAGGTGGGCCGCGTCGCCGTGGCCGTTCCTGTTGGTCCACAGTCCCGCGCCGTTGTCGTCGACGGCCATCGAGCCGTAGACGATCTCGTCGCGGCCGTCGCCGTCCACGTCACCGATGGTCAGGGCGTGGTTGCCCTGGCCGTCGTACCCCTTGCCGGTGTTGGTGGAGCTGTTGGTGTCGAACGTCCACCTGCGGGTGAGCTGCCCGCCGGTGAAGTTCCAGGCGCTGATGACCGTACGGGTGTAGTAGCCGCGGGCCATGATCAGGGAGGGCGTGGCCCCGTCCAGATAGGCGGTGCCGGCCAGGAAGCGGTCCACGCGGTTGCCGTACGAGTCGCCCCACGAGGAGACGGTGCCGCGCGGCGGCACGTAGTCGACGGTCGAACGCACCGCGCCGGTCTGCCCGTTGAACACGGTCAGGTACTCGGGTCCGGCCAGGACGTAGCCGGAGGAGTTGCGGTGGTCGGCGGAGGCGCTGCCGATGACCTGGCCCGTGCCGTCGACCGTGCCGTCGGCGGTCTTCATGGCGACCTCGGCCCTGCCGTCGCCGTCGTAGTCGAAGACCTGGAACTGGGTGTAGTGCGCGCCGGAGCGGATGTTGCGGCCGAGGTCGATCCGCCACAGCCGCTGCCCCTGGAGGGTGTAGCCGTCGACGACGGTGTTGCCGGTGACCCCGGACTGCGAGTTGTCCTTGGCGTTGGTGGGCTGCCACTTCAGGACGATGTCGAGGTCGCCGTCGCCGTCGAGGTCGCCGACGGAGGCGTCGTTCGCCTCGTACGTGTAGTCGGAGCCGCCCGGCGGCACCGAGATCGGTACGTCGAGATAGCCCGGCCGGAACTGGACGGCGCTGGGCGAGGCGGCCTGCTCCGTACCGTTCACGACGGCCCGCACGGTGTAGTCCGCCGAGTTGGGCGCGTCCTTGTGCAGGTAGTTCGTGGTGGTGATGGGCTCGGTGTTGACCTTGAGCGAGCCGCGGTAGAGGTTGAACGTGACGTTGTCGGCGTCGGTCGCCAGCCAGCGCCAGCTCACCAGGTTGTCGTTGCCGGTGTGCACGCTGACCAGGCCGCGGTCGAGCCGCTCCATGCGCGCGGCGGCGAGCTGGGCCTGGGGCGGCGCGTCGGCGGCCTGCGCGGGGCTCGCCACGGGGGAGATCAGGGCGGCGACGACCGCGCCGGCCGGAGCGAGCACGCCGAGCAGGCGCAGGCCGCGGGCGCGCGAGCGGGAGCTGCCCGGGGGTGGGGGTCTGAACCGCACGGAATCCTCCAGAGGGGGTGGGGAGTTGGGGCCCCTGTGCTCTCCGGTCGCCGCCCGTGCGGGAAAGGTTGCCGGCTCGGGTCGGGAAAGTTTCGGCGGGGGGACCGGCCCCCCGCCCGGGGCCCCCCGGCGGGGGGTGCCCCGGGGGTGCCGCAGGGGCCCCCCCCGGGGGGCGGCGGGGCCCCGGGGGCCGCCCGGGCCGCCCGGGGGGGGGAACTGGTGGGGGGCGGGTGGGGTCACTTTGGGGGGGGGGCCCCCGCCCCCCGCCGGCCCCCCCCGCTTCTGCTGTTCCCGCGGTGTTCCCGCTGCTCCCGCCGCCGTTCTTCCGCTGCTCCCCTCGTTGCCCCCGTTGCTCCCCCGTTGCTTCTCCCGCTACTTCTCGGGCTGTTGGGTTCCTCCGGGCTGCTGGGTGGTGGACGCGGTGATCTCTTCCAGCGCCGCGAGGATGTCGGCCTCCGAGGCGGCCTTGTCGACGCCCGCGTCGTGGAGCACGCCCGTACCGTCCTCGAACTCCAGCAGCGCCAGCAGGATGTGCTCGGTGCCGACGAAGTTGTGGCCCAGTCGCAGGGCCTCCCGGAACGTCAGTTCCAGCACCTTCTTGCCCGCCGCGTCGAACGGCACCAGATCGGGCACCGTCGCGGCCTTCGCCGGCAGCGCCGCCGTCGCGTGCTGCCGCACGGTGTCGAGCAGCACGCCCTGGGCGACAATCGCCCGCGCGCCGAGGGTCCCGGGCTGGCTGATCAGCCCGAGCACGAGGTGCGCGGTGCGGATCTCGTCGTTCCCGGCGGCCTGCGCCTCGTTCTGCGCCGCGACCACGGCGCCCCGCGCGCCCGGGGTGAACCGGCCGAACCCCTCGTTCGGGTCGATGGCCGACGGCTCGGCGGGGGACTTCGGTACGAAGCGCTTCTGGGCGGCCTGCTTGGTGACGCCCATGCTGCGGCCGATGTCGGTCCAGGAGGCGCCGGAGCGCCGGGCCTGGTCCACGAAGTGGCCGATGAGGTGGTCGGCCACCTCGCCGAGGTGGTCGGCGGCGACGACCGCGCTGGTGAGCTGGTCGAGGGTGTCGGAGTGGACCTTCTTGATGCCTGCGATCAGGTCGTCGAGACGGATGGGGTTGTTGATCTGCACGGGCTTCTGGGTGGGGTTCTCGGGATGCTCCATGCCGTCAACCTTAGGTTGACGATTGAGGGGCGTCAACCCGAAGTTGACGATTCGGTCGCGTTGTCGTCCTTGCCTTCGTGTGCGCTCCAACTCCTAATCTGCCGCGCATGGATGCCATGCAGGGCAGGACCCTGGGACACAGTGGAATCACCGTCGGCGCACTCGGCTTCGGGTGCTGGGCGATCGGCGGCGAATGGCAGCGGCCCGACGGGGACCCGCTCGGGTGGGGCGCCGTCGACGACGACGAGTCCGTCGCCGCGCTCCGCCGGGCGCTCGACCTCGGGATCACGTTCTTCGACACGGCCGACGTGTACGGGACCGGCCACAGCGAGAAGATCCTCGGCCGGGCGCTGCGGGGCCACCGCGACGAGGTCGTCATCGCCACGAAGTGGGGCAACCTCTTCGACGAGGCGACCCGCACCGCCGACGGTCACGACGCCACCCCCGGCCACGCCCGGCGGGCGCTGACCGCGTCACTGCGCCGCCTCGGCACGGAGTACGTGGACCTCTACCAGCTCCACATCTCCGACGCGCCCCTCGACGCCGCCGCCGAACTCCGCGAAACCTGCGAGGAGTTGGTACGGGAGGGGCTGATCCGCGCGTACGCCTGGAGCACCGACGACCCGGAGCGCGCGGCGGTGTTCGCGCCGGGGGAGCACTGCGCGGCCGTGCAGCACGGGTGCAATGTGCTCCAGGACGCGCCGGAGATGCTGGAGCTGTGCGCGGAGCACGGGATCGCGAGCGTGGTCCGCAGCCCGCTCGCGATGGGCCTGCTCGCACGGGACCCCGGCGCCGGGGGGAACGCGGACACGGGGTGGGCGCTCGGCTCCGGTGACATCCGGACCGTACCGCCCGCGTGGCTGCACTGGTTCGGCGAGGGCGGGCTGCCGGTACCGGAGCAGGCGGCGCGGGTCGCCGCCGTACGGGACATCCTCACGTCCGGCGGCCGCACCCTGGCCCAGGGGGCGCTCGCCTGGCTCTGGGCCCGCAGCCCGCACACGGTGCCGATCCCGGGCATCCGCTCGGTCGCCCAGGCCGAGGAGAACGCGGGGGCGCTGCGGTACGGGCCGCTCGGCGAGGGCGAGATGAAGGAGATCGCCACGCTTCTTGCCGGGTAGGCCCCGGGTGCATCGGGGCCTACCCGCCGGTGCCGGTCAGCCGGGCGTGCGGATGCGCCGCGCCTGCCGGTGCCCTTCGGTGCCGGTGTCGGTGCCGGTCAGCCGCCGTCCGGGATGCGCGCGCCCGCGCCGCTCACCCGGACGCGCGGGTCACCCTCCCGCAGCTCCACGGTCAGCACGCCGGGGCGGCCCATGTCCGCGCCCTGGTGCAGGGTGAGGACGGCACTCCCGGCCACGGCGCCCAGCGCGCGCAGATACGCCCCGAACGCCAGCGCGGCGGCGCCGGTCGCGGGGTCCTCGACCACACCGCCCACCGGGAACGGGTCGCGGACGTGGAAGACATCGGCGGACTCCCGCCACACGAGCTGGACCGTGGTCAGGTCCAGCCGGCGCATCAGCGCTTCGAGCCGGTCGAAGTCGTACGCGAGATCCGCGAGCCTGGCCCGGCTCGCGGCGGCCAGCACGAGATGGCGGGCGCCCGCGAAGGCGATCCGGGGCGGCAGGGCCGGGTCCAGATCGGCGGCCGGCCAGCCGAGGGCGCCCAGGGCCTCCCGTACGTCGTCCTCCGCCACGTCGGTGACGTCCGGCTCGACGCTGGTGAGCGTGGCCCGCAGCGTCCCGTTCTCCTCGATGACGGTCACCGGCACCGTACCGGCGCGGGTCTCGAAGACCAGGTCCCCCGGGCCGGTCCGCTCGGCCAGGGCCACGGCGGTCGCGACGGTCGCGTGTCCGCAGAAGGGGACCTCGGCCTTGGGGCTGAAGTAGCGGATGGTGAACACCCGGGCGTCACCGCCCGCCGCGCCCTCCTCCGGAAGGCCGGTGAGGAACGCGGTCTCGCTGTACCCCAGTTCCGCCGCCACGGCGAGCATCCCGGCGTCGTCGAGCCCCCGCGCGTCCAGGACGACACCGGCGGGGTTTCCGCCCAGGGGATCGGTCGAGAAGGCGGTGTACCGGAGCACGGCGGGGGACTCGGGGGCGGGTGCGTCGTGAGTGGTCATGCCACTGCCCAACCGGACGGCCCGGCGCCCTATTCCGGCTCGTCGTCTCACGGCAGCAGGCGCCGCTCGTTGGCCACCGCCACCGCGCCCGACCGGGTGTCCACCCCCAACTTCCCGTAGATCCGGCCGAGATGGGTCTTCACCGTGGCCTCGCTGATGAACAGGGCGCGGGCGATGTCCCGGTTGCCCAGGCCGCGCGCCAACTGCTGGAGGATGTCCCGCTCCCGCCCGGAGAGCACGGGGCGCGGGCTGCGCATCTGGGCCAGCACCCGGTCGGCGACCGGCGCCGACAGCGCCGTACGCCCGGACGCCGCGTCCCGGATCGCGGCGAACAACTCCTCCGGCTGCTCCGCCTTGAGCAGATAGCCGGTGGCGCCCGCCTCGATGGCGCGGGTGATGTCGGCGTCGGTGTCGAACATGGTGAGCACCAGCACGCGCGGCGCGGCCGCACCGGGCGCGGCGCCGGAGACCAGCCGGCGGGTGGCCGTGACCCCGTCCATGCCGTCGCCGAGCTGGAGATCCATCAGCACGACATCGGGCCGGACCCGCGCGGCCACGGCCAGGGCCTCCTCGCCGCTGCCCGCCTCGCCGACCACCTCGATGCCGTCGGTGCTGGACAGCAGCGCGCGCAGCCCGGCCCGTACGACGGCGTGGTCGTCGCACAGGAGCAGCCGTACTGCATCAGTCGGTACGGCATCGGTCGGTACGGCGTCGGTCGGGCTCATGGGGCGGCCTTTTCGAGGAGGTCGGGGGCGGTGAGAGGCAGGGCGGCGGTCACCACGGTGCCGCCGCCCGGCTCGGACTCGACGGTGAGTGTGCCACCCGAGCCGAGGGCCCGGACCCGCATGGCCGGCAGCCCGTGCCCGCGCCCCGAGCCCGCGCCGGGGGCGGGCCCGGCGTCCGGGTCGAAGCCGCGCCCGTCGTCGGCGACGTCGAGGGAGATCTGGTCGCCCAGCCAGGTCAGGGTCAGCGCGGCCCGGGTCGCCCCGGCGTGCTCGCGCACATTGGCCAGCGCGCCCTGCGCGATGCGCAGCAGCGCCGCCTCGGTCCGCTCCGGCAGCGGCCCCGGGGCGCCGTCCACGCGCAGCTCCACCCGCAGCCCCGGGCCGCTCTCCCGGTCGGCGAGCGCGCCCAGCGCCTGGACGAGGGTGCGTTCCGCGAGGTCGGCGGGGGCCAGGTCCTGGACGAACCGGCGGGCCTCGGTGAGCCCCCGGGCACCGATCTCGGCCGCCTCCCGCAGATGTCCCCGGGCCGCGCCGGGGTCGGCCCGCCAGAGCCGGTCGGCCGCCTGGAGCATCATCTGCTGGCTGGACAGGCCCTGGGCGAGGGTGTCGTGGATCTCCGTGGACAGCCGCTGCCGCTCGGCGAGGATCCCCGCGCGCCGCTCGGTGGCGGCCAGGTCGCGGCGGGTGCGGACCAGGTCCTCGATCAGGTCGCGCTGCCGGGCCGCCTGGCGCTGGAGGGCGATCAGGACGGCGGTGCCGACGGCGGCGACGGCGGGCGGGACGATCACCGCGTTGGGGTCGAACACCCCCTCCGCGAAGCGCAGTTTGGAGGCCACCACCAGCAGGGTCAGTACGGACGCCAGCGCCACCGCCGTCCGGGTGGGCAGGGTGTGCAGCCCGGTGAAGAAGAGCGGCATGGCGCACCACGCGGCGCTCGGCGCGACGACGAGGAGGACGACCCAGACCGCCAGCACCGCCCCCAGCCAGAGCGCGTACCGGACGGCGGGGCGCGCGCCGGGACGCGGCGCCGGCGCGAGGACCCGGCCGAGCGCGTACAGCACCCCGAAGGCGACGAAGAGGGCGACGATCCAGCCGGCCCCCGGCTCGCCGCCGTGCAGGAGCAGATGGCGGACGAGCGAGGAGCCCAGCAGCAGGAAGAACGCGGCATGCATGACGACGGGCAGCCACCGCCCGTCGGCGTCGCTGCGCAGCCCGGGATCGGCCCGCCCGTCGGCGTCGCCGCGCTGCCCAGGATCGGCCCACCCGTCGCGATCGGCACGCAGACCGGATTCGACCCGCCCGTCGGCGCCGGCGCGTACACCGGCTCCGGTCCGCGCGTCCCGTTCGGCGCGTACACCGGGACCGGTCCCCGCGCGGCCCTCCGGCTCGCCGTGCCGTACCACCGCAGACCTCCGCATCGTCGCGCCCGACTCCTCCCTCAGCAGTCCTAGCGTCTTCCCCGCCGCCCCGCATCAACCGATCGGCCGATACGGGCGTCCCCCGCGCCGCCCGCGAACGGGGACCGCTCCGCCGACCCCCGCCCCCCGTTCCCGTGGGGAAGCTGGTACCAGCACCCGCCAGAACACCGGCCGCGGCGCCGGCCCGGCACACACAGAGGAATCCACATGCCCGCCAAGAATCTCACCGTCAACCGCGCCGCCCTCGGGCACCGGGTCGGCTATGCCCTGCGCCACCCCGGACGGGCGCCGCGCTTCCTGGCCCGCGCGGCCAGGGACACCTGGCTGCGCTACCGCTGGCCCGACCACATCGCGTACTACCGCGCCGTGATGCGCTCCGACACCCGCGCCGACCCGGACCTGGCCGTCGGCAGCGCCAGCCATGAGCGGTGGCTGGCCCTGGGGACGATGCAGTTCGACTACCTCGTCGGCCACGGGCTCCGCCCCGAGCACCGGATGCTGGAGATCGGCTGCGGCAATCTGCGGGCGGGCTGGCGCTTCATCAGCCACCTGGAACCCGCGCACTACTACGGCATCGACATCTCGCCCGACATCCTCGCCGCGGCTCAGAACACCCTGGTGGACAGGGGACTTCAGGACCGGCTCCCCACCCTGACCCCGGTCCGCGACCTGAAACTGGCGTTCCTGCCCGACGCCCGCTTCGACGTCGTGCACGCGCACAGCGTCTTCTCGCACTCCCCGCTCCCGGTCATCGAGGAGTGCCTGGCCCACGTCGGCCGGGTGCTTGCCCCGGGCGGCTGGTTCGACTTCACCTTCGACCGTACGGAGGGCAAGGAGCACCAGGTGCTGCGGGAGGACTTCTACTACCGTACGGAGACGCTCATCGCCCTGGCCGAGAAGCACGGCCTGTCGGCCCGCTTCATGGCCGACTGGGAGGAACTCCCGCACGGCCAGTCCAAGATCCGCGTCACCCACGGCCCGGGCACCCGGCGCGCCTCCTGACCCGGCCGACGCCTGACCCGACCGCCTCCTGACCCGGCTCCGCCGAAACCGTCAGCCCCGGCCCACGAACGGCATCGACGTCGCCAGCACCGTCGCGAACTGGATGTTCGCCTCCAGCGGCAGCTCCGCCATGTGCAGCACCGTCCGCGCCACATCCGTCACGTCCATGACCGGCTCCACCGCCAGCTCACCGTTGGCCTGCGGCACGCCCCGCCGCATCCGCTCCGTCATGTCGGTCGCCGCGTTGCCGATGTCGATCTGCCCGCAGGCGATCCGGTACGGGCGGCCGTCCAGCGACAGCGACTTGGTGAGGCCGGTCATACCGTGCTTCGTCGCGGTGTACGCGACCGAGTCGGGGCGCGGCGCGTGCGCCGAGACCGAGCCGTTGTTGATGATCCGGCCGCCCCGCGGGTCCTGCGCCTTCATCAGCCGGAACGCCGCCTGGGCGCAGAGGAACGTACCGGTCAGATTGGTGTCGACGACCTTCTGCCAGGCCGACAGCGGCAGATCCTCCACCTTGACGCCGCCCGGGCCGAACGTGCCCGCGTTGTTGAAGAGCAGGTCGAGCCGGCCGTACCGCTCGCGCACCGCCGCGAACAGCGCGTCCACGTCCGCCGGTTGGGACACATCGGTCCGTACGGCCAGCACCTTGCCCCGGGGACCCGCCGCCCCGCCGCCCGGACCCGCGCCCAGCGCCGCGGCGGTCTCCTCCAGCGCCGCCGTCCGCCGGCCCGCGAGCACCACCGACCAGCCCGCGCCGCTCAGCGCCACCGCGACGGCACGGCCGATGCCCGAGCCCGCCCCGGTGACGACGGCGACGCCCCGCCGGCCCCCGCTCCCGCCGTTCCCACCGTCGCCGTTCCCGGTATCGCTGCCGCTGTCGGTCCTCCGCATGGCGTCCATGGCCACGCAGCGTACGTGAGATACAACGTTCAGCGTCACGCGGATCTCATCCGCCCGACATACGTCTGTTGTGCACCCGACAACGGGCCGTCTCCGCCACCCACTGCACTGTCAGGGACACCCACCGTCAGGGGAGGGCCACATGACATCCGCCGCACACACCCCCGAACTGAGGGCCGCCGCCGCGCACATCGGCCGGCGCCGCCTCCTCACCGGCACCGCTGCCGCCGCCGCGCTCGCCTTCGCCGTCCAGCTTCCCGCCGAGGGCGTCGCGGGCGCCGCCGAACTGGACGCGCGGCGGCTCACCGAGGACCCGTTCACCCTCGGCGTCGCCTCCGGCGATCCCCGCCCGGACAGCGCGCTGCTCTGGACCCGGCTCGCGCCCCGCCCGTACGAGCCCGGCAGCGGACTGCCCCGTACCCGTGTGACCGTACGGTGGGAGCTGGCCCACGACGCCGCCTTCCGCAGGACCGTCCGGCGCGGAGAGGCCACCGCCCACCCCGAGTTCGACCACAGCGTGCGCGTCGACGTCCCCGGACTCGCCCCCGACCGGGTGTACTACTACCGCTTCCGCGCCGGTACGTGGCTCAGCCCCGTCGGCCGCACCCGCACCGCGCCCGCCCGGCACGCCCGTACCGGCGAACTGAAGCTCGCGGCGGTCTCCTGCCAGGCGTACCACGACGGCTACTTCACCGCCTACCGCCACCTCGCCGACGAGGACCTTGACGTCGTCTTCCACCTCGGCGACTACCTCTACGAGTACGCGGTCAACTCCACGGGCGGCGCCCGCAACTACACCGACCGCGTGCTGCCCGCGCACTACAACCACGAGACGGTCACGCTGGAGGACTACCGGCTGCGCTACGGCCTCTACAAGTCGGACCCCGACCTGCGGGCCGCGCACGCCGCGCACCCCTTCGTCGTCACCTGGGACGACCACGAGACCGAGAACAACTACGCGGACGACATCCCCGAGAACGACGTGCCGCCCGAGGAGTTCCTGCTGCGCCGCGCCTCCGCGTACCGCGCCTACTGGGAGAACCAGCCGCTGCGCGCCCCGCAGCGCCCCACCGGCCCCGACATGCGGCTCCACCGGCGGCTGCACTTCGGCCGGCTCGCGCAGTTCGACATCCTCGACACCCGCCAGTACCGCTCCGACCAGGCCTATGGCGACGGCTGGCGGGTGCCGGGACCGGAGTCCGAGGACCCCGCGCGCACCATGACCGGCGCCGCCCAGGAGCGGTGGCTGCTCGACGGCTGGCGCGCCTCGGACGCCACCTGGAACGTCGTGCCGCAGCAGGTGACCTTCGCGCGGCGCCGCGACCGTACGACCGCCGACTTCAAGCTCTCCATGGACGCGTGGGACGGCTACCCGGCCTCCCGGCAGCGGCTGCTGGACGGCGTCGAGGCGGCCGGGCTCGCCAACTTCATGGTGCTGACCGGCGATGTGCACACCGCCTACGCCTACGACCTGAAGAAGGACTGGGACGACCCCGCGTCACGCACCCTGGGCACCGAGATCGTGGCGACGTCCATCTCCAGCGGCAAGGACGGCGCGGACCGGCCCGCCGACTGGGAGCGGCTGACGACGGCCAACCCGCACATGAGGTTCTACAACGGGCGGCGCGGGTACGTCACCGTCGCGCTCGGCGCCCGCCAGGCGCGCGCGGACTTCCGGTCCGTCGCGGCGGTCACGGTGCCCGGCGCCCCGGTCACGACGTCGGCGTCCTTCGTGACCGAGGCGGGCAGCCCGGGCCTCCACCCCGTGTAGGGCCGACCGGGCCTCCACCCCGTGTAGGCCCGGTCGTCACCGCTCCTGGTCGACGGGGTAGCGGACGCCGACGCGCTCCCGTACCGCGTCGAGCGTCCGCATCACCGCGAGCGTGCCGTCCAGCGGCACGAGCGGCGACTCCGTCTCGCCCGCGCGCAGGCAGCGCATCACCTCGGCCGCCTCGTACTGGAGGCCGTGCAGCGTCGCCGCCGGCCCCGCCGTGATCTCCTCGGGCTCCGCGCCGTCCCGGTGCAGGACGAACCGGTCCGCGTGGAAGAAGCCGGAGGGCACGTCGATCCGGCCCGTGGTGCCCGTCACCGTGGCGGTCGCCGGGGTCCGCCCCTCGATCGAGCACGACAGCAGCGCCGTCGCCCCCGACTCCCAGCCCAGCAGCATCCCGGTGTTCAGGTCGACGCCCTCGGGCGAGAGCAGCGCATCGGCCTGTACGCGGTCGGGCTCGCCCAGCAGGAGGTGCGCGAAGGAGACCGGATAGACGCCGAGGTCGAGCACGGCGCCCCCGCCGAGCGCCGGGTCCCGCAGCCGGTGGCCGGCCGGGAAGGGGCCCTGGATGCCGAAGTCCGCCTGGACGGTACGGATCTCACCGATCGCCCCGTCCCGCACCAGCTCCGCCAGCCGCAGGACGACCGGGTTGCAGTACGTCCACATCGCCTCCATCAGGAAGACGCCGCGCTCGCGGGCGAGGGAGACCAGCTCCCCGGCCTCCCGGGCGTTGAGCGTGAACGCCTTCTCGCACAGCACCGGCTTGCCCGCCGCCAGTGCTAGCCCGGCCGCGGCCCGGTGCGCCGAGTGCGGTGTTGCGACGTACACGACGTCCACGTCCTCGTCGGCGACGAGCGCCGCCCAGTCGCCGTACGCGCGCGGGATGCCGAACCGGTCCGCGAACTCCTTCGCCGACGCCTCGCGCCGCGAGGCCACCGCGACGATCTCGGCGTCCGCCAGCTCCTGTACGTCGGAGGTGAACCGTGCCGCGATACCGCCCGTCGCCAGCACGCCCCAGCGCACGGCGCGGCCGTCCGGAATCTTTCCTGCTGTCATAGCCGCCTCACTCGCTGTCCACTTCACGGGTCCCGACCACTCCGGCTGAGCTGAGAGCATAGACAGGTAATTCAACGACATGGAGATATGGATGCCGGACGGCGGCCGCACCACCGAAGGACGTACCGAGCACATACGACCCGAGCAGCGCCGCTCGGCACCCACCGAGACCCACACCAAGACCCACACCAAGACCCACACCCACACCGAGAACCGCACCGAAGCACTCGCGCCGGGGGCGGTGGTCGCCGCGCGCCGGGCCGGGCTGCTGGTCACCCTCGTCCTCGGCGCGCTCACCGCGCTGCCGCCGCTCTCCATGGACATGTACCTCCCGGCCCTGCCGGAGGTCACCCGCTCCCTGGGCACGACCGCCGCGACCGCCCAGCTCACCCTGACCGCCTGCCTCGCCGGCATGGCGCTCGGCCAGATCGTCGTCGGCCCGATGAGCGACAAGTGGGGGCGGCGCGGACCGCTGCTGACCGGCATGGTCGTCTACGTCGTCGCCACCGCGATCTGCGCCTTCGCGCCCACCGTGGAACTCCTCGTCGGCTTCCGGCTGCTCCAGGGCCTGGCGGGCGCGGCGGGCATCGTGATCGCCCGCGCCGTCGTGCGCGACCTGTACGACGGCATGGAGATGGCCCGCTTCTTCTCCACGCTCATGCTGATCTCCGGCGTCGCCCCGGTCATCGCCCCCGTGATCGGCGGCCAGGTGATGCGCCTCACCGACTGGCGCGGCATCTTCGTCGTCCTCACCGTGGTCGGCGTCCTCCTCACCCTCGTCGTCTGGAAGTGGCTGCACGAGACGCTCCCGCCGGAGCAGCGGCACAGCGGCGGCGTCGGCCACGCGCTGCGCACCATGCGGGGCCTGCTCGCCGACCGGATCTTCACCGGCTACATGCTCGCGGGCGGGCTCGCCTTCGCCGCGCTCTTCGCGTACGTCGCCGCCTCGCCGTTCGTCGTGCAGGAGATCTACGGCGCTTCGCCGCAGACCTTCAGCCTGCTCTTCGGCGTCAACTCCATCGGCCTGATCGCCGTCGGCCAGCTCAACGGCAGGGTGCTGGTCGGCCGGGTCTCGCTGGACCGGGTGCTCGGCTTCGGCCTGCTCGTCATCGCGGGCGCCGCGCTGGCGCTGCTGCTGATGACCGCCGGGGTCTTCGGGGACGTGGGCCTCTTCCCGGTCGCGGCGGGGCTGTTCGTCCTGATGTCCGCGATGGGGCTCGCGATGCCCAACACCAACGCCTCCGCGCTGATGCGCACCCCGCACGCGGCGGGCTCCGCGTCCGCCCTCATCGGTACGGCGTCCTTCCTGATCGGGGCCGTCGCCTCGCCGCTGGTGGGGATCGCGGGGGAGGAGACGGCCGTTCCGATGGCCGTCGTCCAACTGGTCTGCGCGGTGGGCGCGCTGGCCGCGTTCGTGGGGCTCGTACGGCCGTGGCGCCACCAGCGTCCGGCGGACCTGCCCGTCGCCTGAGAAGTCACCCGCGCCGGGTGGGCCGGTCGGCGCGGCCGCCGACCGGCCCCGGCCCCTCAGGCGGTGCGGCCGGACAACTCGCCGTGCAGATGGGCGGCGAGCGCGTCCGCCGTCGGCTTCTCGAACAGCAGACTCGCCGGGAGGTCCAGCCCCGTGAGCCGGCCCAGCCGGGTACGGACCTCGATCACCGCCAGTGAGTCGAAGCCCAGCTCGACGAACGGCCGGTCACCGGGGAAACCGGCCGGGTCCGGCCGGCCCAGCACGGCCGAGAGCTCCCCGCGCAGCAGCTCACGCAGCTCCGGCTCGGACATCCGGGCCGGCCACCGCCGCCCCGCCGATGGCAGGCGCTCGCGCGCGACGCCGCCGACGATCGGCGGCGGGGCCGCCGCGTCGGGGTCGAAGCGGACCGGCACCAGGACCGGTTCGGCCGAGCCGATCGCCGCGTCGAACAGCGCGAGCCCCTGTTCCGCGTCGAGCGCGGCGATCCCGGACGCGTTGATACGGCGCCGGGCGAGGCCGGAGATCTGGTCGCCGAGACCGTTGCCCAGCTCCCACAGCCCCCACGCCAGCGACACCGCCGGCAGACCCCGGGCACGGCGATGACCCGCCAGGGCGTCCAGGAAGCGGTTGGCCGCGCCGTAGTTGGCCTGCCCGGCCTTGCCGAAGAGACCGGCGACGGAGGAGTAGAGCACGAACGCCGACAGCGGAAGGTGCGCGGTGGCCTCGTGCAGCACCCAGGCCGCGTCGGCCTTCGGCCGCAGCACGGTGTCCACGCGGGCCGGGGTCTGGGCGCCGAGCACCCCGTCGTCGAGGACGGCCGCCGTATGGACGACCGCCGTCAACGGCGGGTCGCACGCGGCGATCAGCCCGTCCACCACCGTACGGTCCGCCACATCGCCGGCAACGATCCGTACGGCGGCGCCCAGACCGGACAGTTCCCGCCGCAGACCATCCGCGTCCGGTGCCTGCGGGCCGCGCCGGCTCACCAGCAGGAGATGCCGGACGCCGTGCTCCCGGACCAGATGCCGGGCCGTCAGCGCGCCGAGGGCGCCCGTTCCGCCGGTGATCAGCACGGTCCCGGCCGGGTCGACCGGCCGGGTGTCGCTCGGTGCCGCCGGTGTGATCCGCAGCGCGTGCGCCACGCCGTCGCGGACGGCGAGCTGCGGCTCCAGGCTGCCGCCCACGAGTTCCCGTACCCGGGCCATCGGCAGACCGGTGTCCACGTCGACCACGGTGATCCGTTCCGGGTGTTCGGCGGCGGCCGTGCTGACCAGACCGTAGGCAGCCGCCGCCGCGAGGTCCGGATCGGGGGTGGTGGCGTTCCGGGTGACGACGACGAGGCGGCCGGAGCGGCCCTGCCAGTCGTGCAGGACGTCCAGCGCCCGGCTCGTCAGCGCCCGGACGCGAGCGCCCATGTCGCCGGTGCCGGTGCCGGTGTTGGTGTCGCCCGCGTCGTCCGTGCCGCCACGGCCGATCTCGACGAAAACCGTTCCGTCGGTGGCCGGTACGGCCGGTGGTTCCGGTACGGCCGGCACCGGAATCCACCGTGGCCGGAACAACATGGTGTCCCGCGGCGCCATCGGCCGGGTGAACATCGACGCCACCGTGGCGACCGGCTCGCCCGTCTCGTCGAAGACCTCGACGCCGATGGTGTCGGGGGCGGTGCGCACACACCGGATCCGCGCCGTTCGCCGGCCCGGGGCGTGCAACTCGACCCCGTTCCACACGAACGGCACCCGCGCCGCGGCGCCCGGGCCGTCCGCCAGCGCCGCCGCGTGCACGGCCGCGTCCAGCAGCACGGGATGCAGCCCGAACCCGCCGCCCACGCCCTCGGGGAGACCGATCTCGGCGAACACCTCCTCGCCCCGGCGCCACAGGGCGGTCACCGCGCGGAACGCCGGCCCGTACCCGAAGGAGTCGTAACGGTCCGCCACCTCGATCCGCTCGGCCCCGGCGGGCGGCCACTCGGCCCCGTACCGCTCGGGGACCGGACCGCGCGCCGCCCGCAGCCGGCCCGAGGCGTGGCGTGTCCACGGGTCGGCCGGTCGCGGCCTGGCGTAGATGTCGATCCGCTCCCCGTCGACGACCACCTGGAGCGGGACGTCGTCGTCCGTCAGCCGCAGCGGTGCCTCGATCGTCAGCTCTCCAACGGCGCCGATGCCGCCCGCCGCCGCCCCGGCCCGCAGCGCGATCTCCACGAACAGGGTCGCCGGCACGGCGACCGAGTCGCCGACGGCATGGTCGGCCAGCCACCCGTGGGCCCGGACGCCGAGCGAGCCACCGTGCACGATCCGCGGCGAGTCGGGTGCGACGAGGGCCGGTCCGAGCAGCGCGCCGCCGGAGCCGCCGACGGCCGGCCGCGGTGGTTCGAGCCAGTAGCGCCTGCGCTGGAAGGGATAGGTGGGCAGCGGGAACAGCCGGGCGCCGCTGCCCGCGTACACGGAGCGCCAGTCGACGGGGATCCCGGCCGTGTGCACCGCGCCGACCGCGCTGAGCAGGGTCCCGGCCTCGTCGTGACCGGCGCGCGCCGCCGGGACGGCGGGGAGCACGGCCGCCGCCGCGCGGCTGAGCACCGCGTCGGGACCGACTTCGAGGCAGGTCGTCACCCCGGACCCGGCGAGGGCGGAGAGCGCGTCGGCGAACCGTACGGTGTGCCGTGCGTGCCGCACCCAGTACGCGGCCGAGGCCATCTCCTCGGAACGCGCGCCGGTCAGTCCGGAGATCACCGGTATCCGGGGACGGTGGTAGGCCAGGCGCTCGGCGACCGCGCGGAACCGGTCGAGCACCGGTTCCATCAGGGGCGAGTGGAACGCGTGGCTGACGCGCAGCCGGGTGGCGCCCCGGAACCGGCGGCCGATGGCGGTCGTCGCGGCCTCCTCCCCGGACACCACGACGGAGTGCGTGCCGTTGACCGCCGCGATCGACACCCGGTCGGCCACCTCGGCCACCAGCGGAGCCACCTCGGCCTCGGTGGCCGTCACCGCGATCATGACGCCACCGGCGGGCAGCTCCGCCATCAGCCGGCCACGGGCGCCGACGAGCGTCGCGGCGTCCTCCAGGGAGAGCACACCGGCGAGGTGCGCGGCGGCGATCTCGCCCGCCGAGTGGCCGACGACCACGTCCGGCCGTACGCCCCAGGACTCCAGCAGCCGGCTGAGCGCGACCTCGAAGGCGAAGAGGGCCGCCTGCGCGTGGTCCGTACGGTCCAGTGACGCGCCGGAGAGCACGGCCGCGCGTATCCGCTCACCGAGACCCTGGCCGTCGAGCGCGTGGCACGCCCGGTCGAAGGCCTCGGCGAAGACGGGGAAGCGTCGGGCCAACTCCCGGCCCATGCCAGCCCGTTGGGCGCCCTGGCCGCTGAACAGGAAGCCGAGGCGGGCGTCGGCGGGCACGGTCGCCCCCTCGCGTTCGCCGGTGGCCAGCGCGCGCAGGGCCACCCGGTCGCCCGCGGCGACCACGGCCCGGTGGTCGAGCGCGGCCCGGCCCACCGCCAGGGTGTAGCCGACATCGATGTCATCCGGCGCGTCGAGCAGCGCGGCCGCGACGGCCCGCAGCGCGGTGGCGTCGGCGGCACTCAGCAACCAGGGCGCGACGGACGCCCCGCCCCACGGCACGGGGTCCGCGCCGCCCTGCGCGCCCGGGGCCACGGTGTCCCGCGTGGCCGGGCCCGCACCGTCCCACGCGCCCGGGGCCGGGTCCGCGCCGCCCTGCGCGGCTGGGGCCGCGACTGCCCGCGCGGCCGGGTCCGCGCCCCCGTGCCCGGCCGGGGCCGCACCGTCCCACGCGCCCGGGGCCAGGTCCGCACCCGCGCCCGGGGCCCGGTCCGCGGCCGGGGCCTCCTCGATGATCACGTGTGCGTTGGTGCCGCCGATCCCGAACGACGAGACGCCCGCCCGCCGCGGCCGGCCGGTCGCGGGCCAGGGCCGGTCCTCCGCGAGGAGCGACACCTCACCGGCCGACCAGTCGACACGGGAGGTCGGGGTGTCCGCGTACAGGGAGCGCGGCAGCCGCCCGTGCCGCATCGCCTCGACCATCTTGATCACACCGGCCAGACCGGCCGCCGCCTGGGTGTGCCCGAGGTTGGACTTCACCGAGCCGAGCCACAGCGGCCGGTCCCGGTCGCGGCCCCGGCCGTACGTCGCGAGCAGGGCCGCCGCCTCGATCGGATCGCCCAGCGGGGTCGCCGTCCCGTGGCCGTCGACCGCGTCGATGTCCCCGGTGGTCAGACCGGCGTCCGCGAGGGCCGACGCGATCAGCTCGCGCTGTGCGGTTCCGCTGGGCGCGGTGAGCCCGTTGGAGGCGCCGTCGGAGTTCACGGCCGAACCCCGCAGCACCGCCAGGACCGGGTGCCCGTTCCTGCGGGCGTCGCCGAGCCGTTCCAGCAGTACCGTCCCGACCCCCTCCGACCAGGCCGTCCCGTCGGCGCCCGCCGCGTACGAGCGGCAGCGGCCGTCCGGGGACAGCCCCCGCTGTCTGCTGAACGCCAGGAACGTCTGCGGCGTCGACATCACCGTCGCGCCGCCGGCCAGCGCGAGGTCGCACTCACCCGTACGGAGCGCCTTCGCCGCCCAGTGCAGGGCGACCAGCGACGACGAGCACGCCGTGTCGACCGTGACGGCGGGCCCCCGGAGCCCGAACGTGTAGGAGATCCGCCCGGACGCGAGGGCGTGCGACGACCCGATGCCGAGGCGCCCCTCCAGCTCGTGCGTGTCGAACCGGCTCGCGTAGTCCTCGTTCATCACGCCCACGAACACGCCGGTGGCGCTGGAGCGCAGGGTCGTGGCGTCGATCCCCGCGCGTTCGAACAGCTCCCACGAGGTCTCCAGCAGCAGCCGCTGCTGCGGGTCGGTGGCGAGCGCCTCACGCGGCGAGATCCGGAACATCCCGGCGTCGAAGTCGGCCGCGTCGTGCAGGAAACCGCCGCGCCGGGTGGTGGAGCCGCCGATCCGGTCCGGATCGGGGTCGTACATCCCGGCCAGGTCCCAGCCCCGGTCGGCCGGGAAGTCGCCGGTCGCGTCGACACCGTCGGAGACCAGCCGCCAGAGATCCTCCGGCGACCGCACCCCGCCCGGATACCGGCACGCCATCGCCACGACGGCGATCGGCTCGGGTTCGGACCCGGACTCGGACTTGGGACCGGGCCGCCGCCCGGCCGACGAGCCGGTCGCCGTGACCGGCGCGGGCATGGTCCCGGCCACCGTCCCGGCCACCGCCCCGGCCACCGTTCCGGCGGCCCGGAGCCGCGTCAGCTCGCCGATCAGGGCGCCGGGGGTGGGAAAGTCGTAGAGGAGCGAGTGCGGCAGGGCGAGGCCGGTCAGCGCGGCGAGCCGGTGCCGTAACTGCACCCCGCCCAGCGACGACAGGCCCAGCTCCGTGAAGGCACGGTCACGCCACCGACCGCCGCTCCCCCCATCGCCTTCCCCGCCGCCGCACAGGGCGGCGGTCTCGGTCCGTACCAGCTCTTCCAGCGCCGCCGGGCTCGGCGCGGGCAGGTCCGTGAGCCGCTCGGCCATGGCCCTGCGCAGCGGTTTCCCGGACGGCGTACGGGGGATCGCCTCGGCGCGCCGGAATTCCACCGGCACCTTGTGGACCGAGAGCCGGCCGAGGCACCGCCGGCGCAGCTCCTCCGGATCGAAGCCGTCCGCCTCCGGTACGACGAACGCCACCGAGACCTCGCCGACCTGCTCGTCGGGCCGGCCGACGACCAGCACGTCGCGCACCCCCGGCGCGCCCGCGATCACGGCCTCCACCTCCAGCGGGTGCACGTTCTGGCCGCCGCAGATGATCACATCGTCGATCCGGCCGTCGATCGTGAGCCGGCCGTCGTCGATCCGGCCCGCGTCGCCGGTCCGGTACCAGCCGTCGCCGTCCGGAGCGCCGGGCCGCCCGTGGTAGGCCGACATGACCCCCGGGGCACGTACGAGGACCTCCCCGTCCGCGACCCGGATCTCGACGCCGTGCACCGGTGTCAGCCCGCTCTCACCCGGCAGTTGGACGGCGATCTTGCCACTGGCCTCGGTGGCTCCGTAGCAGTCCAGCAGCGGAGTGCCGAACAGGTCCCCGACCACGGCCCGCGCCGCCTCGGTGCAGGGCGCGCCCGCCGTGAGGCACAGCCGGGGCGGCACGGCCACGCTCCGCGTCTCCTGGCCGAGCCGGAGATACGTGGCCGGCACACCGGCGAGGACACACCCCGGGTGCTCGGCGAGCAGCGGCGCCAGGTCGCCCTCGGCGATCCGGGTGTGCGCGCCGAGCGTCACCGTACCGACGAACGCCAGCGACATCCCGTAGCAGTGGTGCAGCGGTAACGGCCAGAGGATCGTGTCCTGTTCGGACAGCCCGAGCATCGGGCCGTAGCACGCGGCCACCGACCACAGCATCGCGCGCTGCGTGGTCAGCACCCCCTTCTGCGGACCCGTCGTGCCCGAGGTGTAGAGCAGCCAGGCCGGTTCGTCCAGCCCGAGCCCGTCGCCGGACGCTTCGGAATCCGCCGAGGCCGGGGCCGCCGACCCCGGATCGGACGGCTCCGTGGCCGGCCCCTCCTCGACGATCAGCGCGCGCAGCCCCGGCCGCCCCTCGCACAGCCGCCGCGCCGTCGCCGCGTGCCGGGCCTCGGTGATGAACAGCGTCGCGCCCGAGTCGTCGGCGTAGTAGCCGAGTTCCGCGTCGGTCGAGCGAGTGCTCACCGGTACGCCCACCGCGCCCGCCCGCAGCACCGCCAGGCCGTACTCGACGAAGTCGACGCGGCTGCCGATGTGCATCAGCACCCGGTCACCCCGCGCCACCCCGAGCCCCGTGGCGAGCGCCCCGCTGACGGAGAGCAGATCCCCGTACGTCACGGTGCGGCGGCTGTCCGTGAAAGCCGGCCGGTCGGCCGGGTGTCCGGACAGTGACACCACCAGCGGCCTGATCAACTCTTCCCTGACGAATGGCATCGAAGGGTCCTTCCTCCAGCTCCTGATCCGCCTCAAGAGGCGTATCGCGCCGCCGAGTTCGCCGTACCGACGGCCTGGCGCGATCGTGATCAGTCAACAAGACGGGAAGAACGAGTTGACAGCCGCAACGCCGCAGTGGCGCGAGCTAAGAGGCCACCCGGTCTGCCTACCGGTCGTCGCGGTGCGGATATCCGGTGAGGTGCGACCGGTCCTTGCCGTCCGTCCAGCGGAAGAGCCCGATCCCGGCGATCTCCGTGCTGGGCAGCCGGGTGTTGAGGGCCATGGTCTCCGGCACCGCGGTCGTCAGATCCACCATCACCGGCGCGCTGCCCCCGCCCGCCAGCGCGTCCGCCGGGTTCCGGGCGCTGCGCGCCCCGTACGCCGAGCCGTCGTCCGCGACCGTGGTCAGCACCAGCGGGCGCGTACCGTCCTCCTCCTCGAAGCAGTACGCGCGCTTCTCCGAGAGGTCGAAGGCGAGCCGCCCGGCGATCAGGTAGCCGCCCTGCGGCGAGGTGACGAGCTGCGGGTCGTCCGCGGACCTGATCGCCGGCTTGCGGCAGCGGACCTGGAGCACCGCCTTGCCGGTCGCCGCCTCGTGCAGCGCCCACACCTCGTGCGTACCGACGTCCTTCGCGCCCTTCTTCAGCTGCCAGGAGGCCAGGACGTAGCTGCCCGTCATCGAGGCGGGCACCCCGGACGCCGCGTCGGTGTCCTTCGGCGCGACCTTCCTGCTGTACCAGCCGCCGCGCACCCAGAACTCCTTGGCGCCGCTCACCAGCAGGCCCTTGACGGTCGTCCCGCGCACCTGCGTCAGCTTGCGGCACTCCTTGCAGCCCTTGGGGTAGCCGAGCGCGCCCGGCGGGACACTGACCACGTCGACGGTCGCCGGGTCGACGACGGCGCTGGTCGCCTTGCCGTCGCTGATCAGGACGGAGGGGCCGGACGCGGTGACCCTCGGCGGGTCGGGCCAGGGGATCTCGACCCGCTGCGCCGAGCCGTCGGACGCGCTGTAGATGTCGAGGGAGATGATGGGGTCGCCGGGCTGTCCCGAACTCTGGTTGACCCGCCCGTACGACCAGGTGACGAAGTATTCCTGGCCCTCACCCGCCGACACGGAGAGCAGCCGGGGGTAGCGGTCGGGCGGGAAGAGGGTGCGCCGGGGCTGCCCGTCCCAGCCGGCCTTCCCGGTGGCGGGGTCCACCGTACGGACCAGGTAGCGGTCGTCGTCGGTCCTGGCCAGATAGGCGACGAGCCCGGTCGAGCCGGCGACGGCGTAGGTGGGGGAGCTGTCGGTGATGTCCCAGCCGCGCGCCGTGTCGTACGTGGCGGGCACGGGCAGCTGCGGAATCCGCGGCACACTGCTCGCCGACGGCCGCACGGCCTTGGTGTCGGCGCTCGGACCGGCCTGGTCGCTCGTGGTCTTCGTGGGTCCGCCGAAGGTGACGAGGAGGAGCAGCAGCGCGAGCACCGTCACTCCGGCCACCAGGGTCCCGCGGACGATCCGCTGTCTCCTGGTCGGCTTCTCCTCGTCGAGAGGCCGCATGCGCCGCATGGGTCGCAAGATCCCCGTGGGCCCCAAGAGTCTGCGCCCGATCCGCTGCCACCTGGTCCCCATGGTCCCCGTGGTCCTCCCGTGAGAGCCCCCGCCCCGTCCTGCAAAGGCCGTCAGCGTAGCAACTGGCCAACGGGCCCCCGGCGTTCGCCCGGGGCGACGGCCGACGGCGCCACGGCTTGCCCCGGTTGCCTACAATTCGGCCGGTGAACGCCACGCCTCCCACCCCCTCCACGCCCTCCACCCCGTCCACCGCGGAGACCCTGCGCGCCCAGCTCGCCCGCCTCCTCGACGGGCTGCCGCCCAAGCAGGCGGCGCAGGCCGTCGACCGGCTGATCGCCAACTACCGCGGCACCACCCCGACGGACGCGCCCGTCCTGCGGGACCGCTCCGACGTCGCCGCGTATGCCGCGTACCGGATGCCCGCGACCTTCGAGGCCGTACGGTCCGCGCTGGAGGCCCTGGCGGATGCCGCGCCCGGGTGGGCGCCGGGCAGCCACCTCGACGTGGGCGGCGGGACGGGCGCCGCGGTGTGGGCGGCGGACGCGGTCTGGGGCGACGCGGCCCGCGCGACCACCGTCCTGGACTGGGCGGAGCCCGCCCTCGCCCTCGGCCGCGAACTGGCGGAGGGCTCGGGCATCCCGGCGCTGCGCGCCACCGAGTGGCGCGGGGGCCGGATCGAGGGGGCGCTGAAGCTGGCCGGGAGCGATCTCGTGACCGTCTCGTACGTCCTGAAGGAGCTGGCCGCGCGGGACCGCGCGACGCTCGTCGCGGAGGCCGCGCGGGCGGCTCAGGCCGTGGTGATCGTGGAACCGGGCACGCCCGACGGCTATCTGCGGATCATCGAGGCCCGCGACCTGCTGATCGGCGCGGGCTTCCACGTCGCGGCACCTTGCCCGCACGACGGCGCCTGCCCGATCGTCCGAGGAACGGACTGGTGCCACTTCTCGGCCCGGGTCAGCAGGTCGTCCCTGCACCGGCAGGTCAAGGGCGGCTCACTGCCGTACGAGGACGAGAAGTTCAGCTATGTGGCGGCCGTACGGTTCCCTCCTCACCCGGTGCCCGCCCGGGTGACCCGTAAGCCGCAGATCCGCAAGGGCCAGGTGCTCCTGGAGCTGTGCACCGCGACCGAGGGCCTGCGCCGCGACACCGTCACCAAGCGCCACGGCCCCCTCTACCGCGCGGCGCGGGACACGGCCTGGGGCGACCCGTGGCCGCCGCCGGCTCCGGAGGACGCCGACGACGAGTGAGCCGCGGGCATCCGGATGCTGCGGGCATCCGGACGCGGGGACCTATCCGTAAACGACACCTTTTTATCCGCCTTCGGGGGGTGGCCCCGCCTCCACGCGTACGTGAACCTCTTGTTACGTGCATGCCAATCCGGCGGAGGTTGCCCGCGATGAGGAGTGGATCAGCCGAGAACGGGCCCGTCCGCCGTTCGGTGACCCGCCGGGTTCTCAGTGTGCTCGACGCGTTCGCGGGGGAGCGCCGCGGGCTCTCCCTCTCGGACATCAGCCGGCGGACGGGGATGCCGCTGGCCACCACGCACCGGCTGGTCGGCGAGCTGCTCTCCTGGGGCGCGCTCGAACGCAACCGCGACGGCCGTTACGAGATCGGCCTGCACCTGTGGGCGGTCGCGGGGCTCGCCCCGCGCCGGCTGGAGCTGCGCGAGGTGGCGCTGCCGTTCCTCCGGGACCTGCACCAGAGGACCGGGCGGCGGCAGGTGCGGCTGGCGGTGCTGGACGGCATGGAGGTGGTGCTCGTCGAGCGGATCCACGACCGGGACACCGGCCCCGCGTTCGAACCCGCCGGCGGCCGGAGCCCCGCCCACGCCACTGGTGACGGCCTGGTGCTCCTCGCCTACGCGGGGGCGGCCGTACGGGAGCACTACCTGGCCCGTCACGCCCCGGCCGCCGGTCTGCGCCCGCTGCTCTCCGAGGTGCACCGGGCGGGCTTCGCCACGGGCGACCGGTGGCCGGGTCCGGGCCCCGGGCCGGGACACAGCGGGTCCGTGGCCGCCCCCGTACGGGACGCGTCGGGCGAGGTGGTGGCCGCCGTGTCGGTCGTCCCGCGGCTGCCCGAGACCGGGCGGAGCGGCTTCGCTCCGGCAGTGGTGGCCACGGGCCGGACCATCTCCCGTGCGCTGTTCCGCCGCCAGGAGGGCGCGTGAGCCGACGCACCGCAGCGCTCCCGCATCGCGGGAGCGCCACGGATCCGTCGATCAGAACGGACAGGAGTCCTGCCAGCGGGTCACCAGGGCGGGGTTGTTCTTGTCCGCCTCGCGCGGGGCGCCGCACAGGAACGGGGCGAACCGGGTGTCGCCGTACAGCCAGCGGCTGAAGAACGACACGATCAGCTTGCCCTGCTTGGCCTTGTTGCCGGAGCCGGTCATCGGGCAGAGATGGTCGCCGGGTACCTCCACGAAGAGCTTCTCGGCCCGGGTCATGGAGTTGTACCAGGGCAGCGCGTACGTGTTGCCGTGCGCGACGGGGTCACTCGCGCAGGTCAGGAAGAAGGTCGGGTCGGTGACCCCGGAGAAGTTCCCGTTCGGGAAGTACGGAGCCGTGGGCACCCCCGCCTTGAACCGGGCGTCGTCCCGCAGGGCCACCATCACCCCGCCCCCGCCCATCGAGTGCCCGGCCGCGCCGAGCGTGCCGTTGACCTTCTGGTACACCGGGTTGCCGGGGGTGGCGCTGAAGGAGAGCAGCTGGGTCCCGGCGGCGCTGATCTGGCGCCCGCGCGACGTCGGGTCGTCGCCGAGCGTGAGAGTACCGACATTGACGACGACGAAGCCCCAGGAGGCGAGGCGCGGCGCCAGCCACTGCAGGTTCTGCTGCGTGCCCTGATAGCCAGGCATCAGCACGATGCCCGGGTACGAGCCACTGGCCGTCGGATAGGTGATCGTGCCGGACCCGTATCCGCTGGGATTGGGCACGGTGTAGGCGGCGGTGGCCAGCGGCCCGTTCGTGGCCTCCAGCGACGCGGTCGTCGGATCGGGAATCGCGCGGACGGACCCTGCCCCGTCGGACGCGGCGGACGAGGGGGACACGCTCAGCAGAGCGGCGGCCACGGCGGTGACCAGCGCGGTCACCACGGACAGAACACGGGACCGGGCCCGTAACGGCGAGGACGTGCCGGACGCACGGCGGCGGACAGGACGCATCGATGGACCTCCAGGAGGAACCGCGGGTGCGCGCCGCCGGAAAACGCGGCGCGACCGCACCGTAGATTCGGCCGGAGCCGCCCGGAAGTCCGGCTTCTGCTGAGTGGAAGAGAAGCGGCGCCGCCCAGGCCGGCCCCCGGAGCCCGGCCTGGTTCGCCCGTCAAAGAGGTGTCCTCATACAGGCCATGAGTCGGCCTGGTCGTCCAGCCACGCTTGTTGTCCCTCGGCGGTCAGTGTCAGGCCGAAGCGGGTGAACTCCGGTTTCCCCTGCCTCTGCCACCACAGGTAGGCGTCCTCGACCTCGTCCCACAAGCGCCGGGGTCCGGACTGGAACACACGCGCCCGGGGCTGTCCGTCCCGGAAGACCACGACGGCCCACGACCGGTCGGACAGCCCGTAGAACCACACCGGTCGCCTGCCGTCGCGCTTGCGGTCGGCGACATGAGTGCAGTCGCGCACGCGCAGGCCGACGGCGAATCCGGCGATACCGAAATCTCCTCCGTCCAGGAACTCCGCCTCGGAGATCGTGGTGGACGTCCTGTCCGCGCCGCCCGTCCCTTCGGCCGGGACGTACGCGGAGTGCTGTGGCCAGGGCAAGCGCTGCGCACGCATACGCATGAAGTTCACCGGCCCGGTGAACGGCCCCGACGCGCTCACGCCGTCGTCCGCGACCACCAGCCGTGCCGTGGCCTCGGTGAAGGTGTAATACGTGCCCCACGGGACCAGGATCACGCCGCCCGGCGCGGCCTGCTCCACCCACGCGAAGGGCAGGGAGCGCAGGCCGCACGTCGCGACGATCCGGTGGTACGGCGCCCCGTCCGGACACCCGAGGAAACCGTCCCCGTGGACCACCCGTACGGGCAGGCCCGCCCGGTCCAGAGCGGCACGTGCGATGGTTGCCACACTCGCGTCCAGTTCCACGCTGACGACGTTGTCCGTACCGACCCGGTGGGCCAGTAGCGCGGCATTCCATCCGGTGCCCGTACCCACCTCCAACACGCGGTCGGTGGAACGGACATCGAGGTCCCCGAGCATCGAGAAGACAAGGCTCGGCATGGACGACGACGAAGTGAACACCCTGCCCGGCGCGGAGCCGTCATGGGCGCCGTCGTCCCACTGCGTGATGATCGGAACGTTCGCGTCGGCGTACGCGTACCACCTCCCCGGATCGTCCGACTTCGTCACGACCGTGCTGGTGCCGCTGTCCATGTCATACGGCCACATCAGGTCGGGCAGGAAGAGGGAACGGGGCAGGGCGGTGAAAGCCGGAGCCCAGTCCGACGGCATGGAGCCGCTGTCCAGAAGGGAACGGCCCAGCTCCCTCAGACCGGGCCGCCCTACCTGCTCGGTTGTCACTTGCGGTGGGTCCCGCCGCCGGGAGGCATCTCGCCGTCGGGGCTCGGCTCTTCCGGCTGCCAGGGCTGACCGGGCAGGTTGTCGTCGTCCTCGTCACCGGTGTTCCGGAGGATCGGCTTCATCATCCCTCGCTTTCAAGGCGTCGTCGCAAAAGGTCCGTACGCCGTGAAGCTAGCCAATCGGGCGGTCGCTCTGTTCAGGCTCTCCGAACGTGGCGACCTCTCGCCAATATCCTGGTCCCTACCGGGCGGCGAAGGCGACGAAGTCGCTCCAGGCGGAGGGGGCGAGGAGGAGCACGGGGCCGGTGAGGGCCTTGCTGTCGCGCACGGGGACGACGCCGGAGGGGGCGAGATTAGGGGCGAACTCGACGCACTCGCCTCCCTGACCGCTGCTGTAACTGGACTTCTTCCACAGCGCGTTGGAGAGGTCGAATGTGCTCATGGGATCCAGTCCTCCATTGCATTGCGTAAGAAGTCGAGTGACGTTGCCGGGGCAAGTGCGTCGGCGCGAAGCCGATCGTAAAGCACGCTCGCATCCGCCACGATCTTCCGTGAGTCGGTCACATGCCCTGCCCCCATAGTCTCCTGATAGAGGACGTCCGGCTCACCGTTGTCGAACTTCATCAGCGTGAATGCCAGCGGCCAGGCGGGAGCCCCCGAGCTGTAAGGGAGTACCTGAACGGTGAAGCGAGGAGATTCCGCTTCCTTGATCAGGTGCGCCAGTTGGTCGGCCATGACAGCCGGGCTCCCGATGGTGCGGCGCAGGCAGGACTCGTCCAGAACGACCCACGCCAGCGGCGGGTTCGGGCGTTCCAGCACGTCACGCCGTTTCAACCGGCGTGCGACCTTCGCGGTGGTCTCGTCCGCATCGTCGGTCGGGCATCCTTTCCGGAACATCGCATGCGCATATGCCTCGGTCTGCAACAGGCCAGTGACCAAGTTATTGCTGTAGTTGAGCACTGCGGCAGCCTTCTGTTCGAGCAGAAGATACGGCTCGAACCAGTCCGGATACCCGCCCTTCTCGGCGCACCGGTCCCGCAGTCGGGCGAACATCCGTGGCGTGCCGAAGACTTCGTCGCACCCGGCGGCGAATTCCGGACTGGCCATCCGCTCCCCGGCCTCCACCTTCGCCACGTACTGCTGCCCGTACCGCGCGGGCGCGCCCACCTCGCGCTGGCTCAAGCCCCTGCCGACCCGCCACTCCCGTACCTCGTTACCGAAGTAGGCGGCCCCGCTGACCGGCCCCGTAGGTTTCGTCGGCCCCTCCGGCATGTGTGCGTCTCCTTCACCCCAGGCCCGATGTCGTGCGCTCAAGGCTGTTCAGCGTACGCGCGAATGCCGACTCTTGGGCACAGAAAGTAGTTGTCCGACAACAGAGGGGCGCGACATGGCTGACCGGAAGACACCTGCCACGGACGCCGGGCGCAGTGAGGCGCGCAGGCGGCTGTCCCTGCTGATCGCCGCATACGGTGTGGACGGCACGCTCGTCGTTCCGGCGGCCGGGTACGCCCCCGGAGAGGGCGCGGACCTGACCCCGGGGAGCGCGCTCAGATGGCCCCCGTGCGAGTGCGGCCACGCGCTGTGCCCCGACGCTCCTGATGCCTCCGGCCCTTCGGGTGCCGGGCAATGACCGCTCACGGTGTGCTGGGGCCGGTGATCGGGTGATCCGTCCTCAGTGTCGGACCAGGCAGAACGGATGCCCCGCCGGGTCGGCATAGATGCGCCAGCTCCGTCCGCCGGATCCGGCGTCCAACACCGCCGCCCCGAGGGCCAGCACCTGTTCTTGGGCCCGCTCCAAGTCCCTGACACCGAAGTCCAGATGGAACTGCTGGGGACGGGACGGGTCGGGCCACAGCGGCGGCTGGTAGTCCGCTGCCCGCTGGAAGGCGAAGACGAGTCCGGACGGCGTGTGCAGTGTCGCCCAGGTGTCGTCGAGTGCCCACCGCCGATCTTGCCGATTGACGGCCCCACCGAGCAGCGACTGATAGAACTCGGCGAGTTCCAGCGGATCGGAACAGTCCAGCACCACACACTGCAGGTCAGCGATCATGGGCCGATCCTAGGAGAGTGGGTTGGTAATGGCGCAGCCGGCGAGCGGTTGTGGATCGGCTGATGGTCGGTCGCTATACGGAAGATCACGAATCAGGAGGCGGCATCGGGCTCAACTGCCTGATTGACCGCCCATGTCCGCGGCCAGCGCCGCGTAGATGTACTCGCTGCCCCAGCGATCCCCGTCGAGGTCGTTTTCGACCAGGTGCGCCTCCCGGCGCATCCCGAGGCGCTCACAGACCCGCACAGACCCGGAATTCTCCACATCCAGCCGTGCGTAGAGCCGGTGCACGCCCAGCCTGTCGAAGGCAAACCCGGCCAGTGCCACGGCCGCCTCGGTCGCATAGCCGTGCCCCTGGTGACGTGGGTCGAGAGTCCAGCCGATCTCGGCCTGGGCGGCGCGGGCATCGGCCAGGGTGAGCGTCACCTCGCCAACGACGCCGGGCTCATCGCGTCGGCACACAGCAAGCGCCAGCTTGTCCCCGTCGGCGCACCAAACCGAGTGCGCCGCGCGCTCGGCCGCAACCTGCTCGCTGCGCTCCCGCGTGTGCGCAGGCCGGTACAGGTAGCGCGCCACGCTCGGCAGGCTCTGGTAGGCGTACAGGTCGTCGACGTCGCCGGGAGTGAACAGTCGCAGTGACAACCGGGGCGTGGTCATCGGCAGCAGCGACGCGATGTCCATGCGGACCTCCAGGACGCGGATTTTGGATCAAGATGCGGATTGTCGCATCACGACTGGCAGGCAGCCACGCCTTTTCAACAGCAGCGCCCGACAGCCCCAGCTACCACGAGGCGCGGTATTCCAGGAGTTGTTTACCGACCCACACCCCTGAGGGTTGTCCAGCAGCACCCGGTCCTCGGCGGCGAGCCCCACGGCCGTCCGCGCCGTACCTCGTCAGCGCCCTCGCTGCGCAGTGCGGTTACCAATGTGCCGAAGTGGCGCGGGCTCGGCCCGGTGAACGGGCTCCTTAGTTGATGATCTCGGCGCGGTCATCCATGCGGATCGCAACCAGCCGGTCTCGCCACATCTGGAGAGCTTCGGGTGTCTGTCGCGTCCAGTCGGTGACCTCACCGACGATCCGGAGCGGTTCCCTGCTGCGATAGGAGCGGGTGGGGTTGCCGGGGAACTTCTTGTCGGTGACGTTTGGATCGTTCTCGAACTCCCCGGTCGGTTCGACGACGTACACTCGCGGGGTTCCGTCGCCTGCGGCGAGTTCGGCGGCGAGTCCCGCGCCGTCGCGCAACGCGGTGAAGTAGACGTGGTTCATCACGATTTCGGGCCGGTAGTTGGAACGGAAACCGGCGGTGAGGTGATCTCCGACCCGCAGCTCGGCCTGTGTGCCGTGATAGAACGGCCCCTCGTCCAATGCCTCGTCCATCGCCACAGGTTATCAACCCAGGCTGTCGTGACGGCCGGCTGTCCAGGACGGTTCGGACGCCGTGATCGCACCAGTCACAGCAAGATCATTTAACCCTGGTCAGTGGCTACGGGACAACCCTTGGGCGGCAGCCCGGAGCGGTCCCGCCCTTGATGTTCAAGATCGCAGAGACAGAACTCAACCCCGGCGGACCAGCGCGTCATACGTCTCGGTGGTCCGCTCGCACGCGATACCCAGGTCGGTCACCATGGCGGCCAACTCCGCCTGGACGGAAGCCTCGTCGGCTTCCTCGCTCACGATGCGCTCCAGTTCGAGGAAGGTCCCCACGCCGTCCAGATCGTCGACGCACAGCTCCGCACCGCCGAGCACGCCGGTGCGGCGGTGCTTCGCCACGCGCACCGTCGGCGCGTACCCCATCAGCATGATCGCCTCGTGCGTCTGGGCCCGGTCCGCCACCACCGTCTCGCGCTCCGTGCACGACTGCTCGTTGAGATCCGGAGGCTTCAGGGTGAAGGTGCGCCGGCCCTCGACGGTACGGAGGCGGACGAAGGACACCCCGCGCTTGCCGTCCCCCGGCGTCCACCCGGACGGGGCGTACGCCTGATCGTCCTGCCGGACCGGCTCGCTGAGACCCACCCCCGGCTCTTCAGGGTCAGCAGCAGCGCCTCCCTGTCCGGGACGGCGTACTTCACCTCGATCTCGCGCACCGCACATCCACTTCCGTCACAGGAGCCTGTCGGCTGTCGGCTGTCGGCGCAGATCCTGCCACGGAGCAGCCACCCCGCATCCCGGTGGCCCGGTGAGCGGCGGCCCACCGGGCGAGTCCGGCGGACGCTAGATGATCTATTCCAAGGGATTCAGTGGTTCATGCGTCGAGCGTGGATACCGCTCGCCCACGGTCAGGCGCCGTCCGGTGCTGCGGATACCAGTCGTGCCGCTGGTGGTAGCGGTGCGTGCTGAGGGCAGGCTTCGAACGCCTGGATCGCCAACCCTGCGAAGCGTCGGGAGGCCATGACCTGGGTGTCGGTCGATCTGGTACGGATCCCCTTGTTGGCCATGAGGATGAGAATGAGGTCGTCCAGAACGAAGTCGGACCGCAGGTGCCCTGCGTCCTTGGCCCGCTGGGCCAGTCCGGCGACCGCTTTCACCGTGTACTCACGGCCCGTGGCATCCGGCGCCCCTGGAAAGGTCGACATGAAGGCTTCGCTGAAACCCCGATCCCGCGCGTGCAGCTCACAGATCTTCTCGATCACCAGGCAAAGGCCACGCCACGGATCGGGATCGGCGCACCCGTCGTCGACGATGGTGCGACATGCGCGCAACTGGTCCGCGAAGGCTTCGGTGGCCAGCACCTGCTTGGTCGGAAAGTGACGGTACAAGGTGGCAGGTCCGACCCCCGCGCGCCGCGCGATCTCCCGCATCGGCACGTCCAGGCCGTCGGCGGAAAACAGTGCCCGGGCCGCGTCGAGGATGCGCTCGCGGTTGTCCAGCGCGTCAGAACGCAGGGTGTGAGGCAAACGGTCGATCATGCTCTCACTTTACCTAAACGGACGGGGGTGTCCGTTAGCGTTCAAGACGTAGCAGCTCACCGAGATCATCGGGGCGCACAGCACCGGAACCGAACGCCTGCCGCGCCGTGAACCCCCCTCCCGCCGTCGGCGGCGATCGGCAGTGGGCACTGATCACGACCGCACTTGGTCGGTCCGAGAACATGGGAGACGACACTGAAGGCAATCGCGATCCAGACGTACGGAGGTCCTGAAGGTCTGGCTGTTGTCGACCTGCCGACTCCCGCACCTGCTGTCGGACAGGTGGTGATCGCCACCGAGGCCGTGGGCGTCGGTGGAGTCGACACTGTGATCCGAAGCGGGGCCCTGGCCGCCTACGGCTTCAAGGAGGGCCACATCCCGGGCAGCGAGGTGGCGGGCACCGTGACCGCGGTCGGTGACGGCGTCGACGCGTCGTGGATCGGCGGGCGGGTGTGGGCCTTCACCGGCACCGGCGGAGCCTACGTCGAACAGGCCCTCGCGCTGGTCGAGGAGATCGTTCCCCTGCCCGTGAACCTGTCCGCAGTCGATGCGGTGACACTCGGCAGTTCCGGCGTGGTGGCCCACTTCGGGCTCCGCCACGCCCACTTCGCCCCAGGGGAGACGGTCCTGGTGCGTGGTGCGGCCGGCAGCATCGGGATCATGACAGTGCAACTCGCCGCTCGCGGCGGTGCCGCTGCAGTGGCGGTCACCACCTCCTCGGCCGAGCGCGGCGAGCAGCTGCGGCGCCTCGGCGCGACCCACGTGCTGGACCGCTCCGGCGACGGAGGGGAACCAGCTCCCGCAGGGTATGACGTCATCATCGACGTGGTGGCCGGCAAGGGCATGCCGTCGTTCTTCGACCGGCTCAACCCGAACGGCCGCATGGTGGCCGTGGGCGCTGTCGCAGGCCAGCCACCGGCGGACTTCGGCACGAAGATCATGGCGGCGTTCCAGAAGTCGATGTCCTTCGCCGCTTTCAGCGCAGCCACCGTCACCGGAGCCGAACGGCGTGCCGTGCGGAGCAAGCAGTTCGCCGCAGCGAGCCGGGGTGAGATCGAAACAGTGGTGCACGAGGTGCTGCCACTGGACGCAGCCGTGCTGGCGCACCAGAAAATGGACGCGGGCGAGGTCTTCGGCAGGATCGTGCTGACACCGTAGTCGAAGGTATCCACGCCGGGATTGCCACGATCCCCTGCTCAGCCGACGCGAGGGAGTCCAATGTCGGTGCCTGAAGACAGAGTTGGACTCCCTCGCGACCGCGCTCTACGTGAAGACCGATGATCTGCTGAAGGGTTCGCCGCAGTTCGGGCCATGGCGACCGGCTGTGGGTATTGCGCCGCAGCTCAGCGACGCCGAGCTGGTGACCCTGGCGATGATGCAGGCCATGCTCGGCTTCACCTCCGAGGCGCGGTGGCTAAGGCACGCTCATGCCCACTTGCGGTACCTCTTCCCCTACCTGCCCAGGCAGCCCGGCTACAACAAGCGCCTGCGCAAGTCCGCAGACCTCGTCCGCCACGTGACCCGCACGCTGGCCCGGGACACCACGCTGTGGAGCGACGACGTATGGGTCGTGGACTCCACGCCGGTTGAGTGCGGCCGTTCCCGTGAGACCGTCAAGCGCTCCAACCTGGCCGGATGGGCCCAGTACGGGTACTGCGCCAGTCACACGCGATACTTCTGGGGACTGCGGCTGCACCTGGTTTGCACACTGCACGGGCTGCCCGTCACCTTCGCGCTGACCGGAGCCAAGGCCGACGAACGCGAGACCCTGCTGGATCTGCTCGACGCCGAGCCCCAACTCACCGCAGAGCGCCCTGGCCAGACGCTGATCGGCGATAAGAACTACTTCGGCCACGAGTTCGAACAACGACTGGCCGAGCTGGGTGTCCGGCTGCTGCGGCCGGCCCGCAAAGGCGAGACCGAGCGGCCCGGATCACAGCTGTTCAAGCCGCTGCGGCAGGTCATCGAGTCGATCAACGAAACTTTCAAGGGCCAACTCGACCTCGAACGGCACCGCGGCCGCAGTCCCGGCGGAGTGGCCGTCCGCGTCCTGCAACGCATCCTCGCCCTCACCGCCGCAATCTGGCACAACGACCACACCGACCAGCCAGTCCTGCGCACCTTGACCGCCTACGACCACTAAACCCCTTGGAATCGATCATCTAGGGTCATGAACGTGTTGAGCTCATCGGTAAGTGGGGACTTGATCGTCGTCGGCGCCGGCATCGTTGGCGCATCGGTGGCCTATCACGCCGCCCGGGCGGGCGCCGCGGTGACGTTGGTCGACGCCGGGCGGCCAGGTTCCGGCGTGACGGGGGACTCGTTCGCCTGGATCGGATCGTCCGGCGTGCGTACCGGCCCGGCAGCCGGGCTGCGGGCCACCGCGACGGCGGAGTACCACCGGCTCGGGGCCGAGTTGCCCGGGCTCCCGGTGACCTGGTCCGGCTCGCTGAGCTGGAACAGGCAGGACAGCGCACCGGACGCCGGGCCCGGGCAGACGATCGTGGACGCGGCCACCGCGGCGACACTTGAGCCCGCCCTCCGGCAGCCTCCGGAGTGGGCCGTCTGGGCGCCGGGTGACGGCGCGGTCGACTCGGTGGGCGTGACCGAGCGGCTGGTCGCTGCCGCTCGCAGCCACGGGGCTCGGGTACATCCGGACACGCCGGTCACCGCGGTCCGCCGGGACCCGGCGGGCCGGATCGCCGGGGTGGAGACGGCGGCAGGACCCCTCTCCGGTGCGACGGTGGTGCTGGCGGCCGGAGTTGCCACGGCCGAGCTGGGCGCGACGCTCGGCGTGCGCGTCCCGGTCGAACCGTCGCCGTGCCCGCTGTTCCGGCTCCGCGCCCCGGCCGGCCTGGTCCGCACCGTGGTCAACACCGAGGACTTCGACCTTCGGCAGGTCGCCGCGGACCGGCTGATCGCCGCCGCGGACTCGCCTGAACGGACCCTTGCCGCCGTCCGGTCCACTTTCCACGGCGCCGGGAGCGTCGAGCTGCTCAGCACCCGGCTCGGGGTGCGCCCGATGCCGGCCGACGGTGAGCCGATCGTCGGTCCGGTCGCCGAGGTCCCCGGCCTCTACGTGGCGGTGATGCACTCGGCGGTCACGCTCGCCGCGGCCGTGGGCCACCTGGTCGCGCGGGAGTTGGTCGACGGAACCGTCGAGTCGGCTCTGTCGGGTTGCCGCCCGGATCGCTTCTGATGGCACGGCCCCGTTGCAGCCTGCCCCGTTGCCGCTCTTGGAGCAGGACCGCTTGAAACGTCGAGTTGAGGAATATGACGATCACCATCCGACCGGCCTCCGAGACCGATCTGCACGGACTGCTGGCGCTCTACGCAGAGCTGAACCCGGACGACGCACCCTTGCCGGCAGAGTCCGCGGGAAGCATCTGGCAGGCTGTCCGCGATCAGCAGGGCCGGACCGTGCTGGTCGCGGATCTGGACGGCACGCTGGTCGGCACCGCGGACTGCGTGGTTCTGCCGAACCTCACGCGCGGCGGGCGATCGATCCTGGTCGTGGAGAACGTCGTGGTCTCCCAGGCCCATCGCCGACGTGGTGTCGGGAGGCACCTGATGGACGCTGCCGCACAACTCGCCGAGTCCACCGGCTGTTACAAGATGCAACTCCTGGCGGCCGACGGGCAGGAAGCGCACACGTTCTACGAGGCCTGCGGCTTCCGGCCGCTTGCCCAGGGATTCCGCCGCTACCTCGGCCAAGACCGACCCGCGGGCCCGGCCGGTGAACCACGGCGGTCGGAGTCCTAGGCGGTCTCGTTCCGCATCATCGTTCGGCCCGGTGGACGGTGACCCCGGTCAGGCTGCCCCCTTGCCTCGTGCGGTGTCCGCGTCGGCGCTGCGGCTGAACTCGGCCTCCAGGAGATCGGTGAAGATGCCGATGGGGTCTTCCCAAGGGCCTCTTGCCCAGTCGGCGTTGATGTTCACGGCGAGCAGGTGCCTGCCCTCGCGTGTGCCGTAGACGTACGACCAGGAGCCGAAGAGCGCGCCGCCCATGCCCCAGACCACCGTGCCGGAAGGCAGGGTCAGGCGGGAAACCCCGAGACCGTAGGCGGCGCCCGGAAGCCAGCTTTCCGTCGGGACCATGGTGAACATCTCGCGCTGTTGTTCCGGCCGCAGGAGGCATCCTCCGAGCAGCGCCGCGAAGAACCGGTTGAGGTCGGCGACGGTGGAGATCATGCCGCCCGCCGCCCCGTACGGACTCGTCTCCAGTTCCGTGACGTTGTGGACCGTGGCGTCCGGGTCGGGGGAGAACAGTCTGGTGTAGTGGCTCGAATGCGGTCCGGAGAGCGCCGGGTCGGCGCCGAGCGGCAGGGAGGTTCCCGTCAGGCCGAGCGGGCGGGCGAGACGGTCGGTGATCTCGTCGGCGAGCGTTCGGCCGGTCACGTGCTCAACGATCATCCCGGCGAGAATGTAGTTGGTGTTGGAGTACGCCCAGCCCTTCCCCGCCGGGAAGTCGGCCGGATGCGACAGGGCGATCTCCACGAGTTCTTCGGGTGTGTAACTCTCCTGCCTGCTCAGGGCGGGCTGGTCGCGGGTGTGGCTGAAGACACCGCTGGTGTGGTTGAGGATCTGCCGGACAGTGATCGTGCTGCCGTCGTGCCCGTTCCCGGTGAGCACGCCCGGCAGCCATCGCTCCACCGTGTCCTCCAGGGCCAGTTGGCCCTCGGCGACGAGTTGCAGGAGCACGGTGGCGGTGAAGGTCTTGGTGATGCTGCCGATCCGGAACCGGTCCTCGTGCCCGCGCGCCCGACGGGTCCGTGTGTCGGCGACCCCCGCCGTGCCGAACCAGTGGCCGCCGCCGTCACGGATCTGAGCGACGATGCCTGGCACCTCCCCTTCCCGCACCGCTCGGTCGAGCACGTGCTGGGCGGCATCGTGATGCCCGTGGGCGACCTGCGCCGCGGGCGTGGCATCTTCCATGGGAACCCCCTGGTCTCAACTTTTCGCGACACCTGAAAGCTACGTCCCACGTGCGTCCGCGGAAGCGGCGCACGCGGGGGAATCTCCGGAAACCGGGGAGTTTCCCGGGTCTTGTAGCGTTGCCGATGACGGCTTACGCAACGCACAGGGACGCGCGGGTTCGGTCGCGTACGGCCGGTTCGCGGTGCGCACGGCGGGAGGACGGAGATGGGCGGCAGGAGACTCGCCGCGGAGGAGCGCGGGGACATCGAGGCGGGACTGGCCGAGGGCCTGCCGTACGCCGCGATCGCCCGACGGCTGGGGCGGCCGACTTCGACCGTCAGCAGGGAGGTTGCCCGCAACGGCGGGCCCGGCGCCTACCGCGCGGAACACGCCGACCGGGCCGGCGACTGGCGGCGACGCCACCGTCCGCCTCGGCCCGTGAGGCCACCGGCCGCCGACGCCGGGGCCGCGCACGGGCGGGAAACCGCCGCCGTTCGCGCCTACGTGGACCGATTCGCGACGATGATGACCGGGGACGGACTGCCCCGCACCGCCGCCAGGGTGCTGGCCTGTCTGGTGACGGCCCCGTCCGGTGCGCGGACCGCTGCGGAACTCGCCCAACTGCTGCGGGTCAGCCCGGCCTCGGTGTCCAAGGCCGTGGGGTACCTCGAAGGGCTCCACGTCCTCACGCGGGAGCACGAGCCCGGCCGTCGCCGGGCACGCCATGTCGTCGACGACGACGTCTGGCTCCGCACCTGGCTGGCCAGTGCCCGGAAGAACGCCGTGTGGGCCGAGACCGCCCAGGCGGGTGCCGAGCTGTTCGGCCCCAGCACCCCGGCAGGAGCACGGCTTGAGGCCATGCGGCGATTCTTTGCCGGAGTCCACCAGGACATGACCGGTCCGCCCGTCGCCGCGCACCTCGACGACGCGCTGACGGTACTTGCCGCCCTTCTCCACGCGGCCCGGCCCCTCGCCACCGGTGAACTCGCCACCGCCCTCGGCTGGCCACCGGCGCGCGCCGCCACCGCGTTGCAGGCCGCCGAGCGCCGTCCGGAGCTCTGTGGACCACTGTCGCTTCAGCGCACTCCCGCCGGCGCACACCTGGTCACAGCCCAGCACGGAAGGCTCACTCCGGCCCAGCGCACCGCTCTCGCCCGGTGTCCGGGACCATGACCAGCGGGAGCCCGGACCGATCCCGATGAGTGAACCCCCGTAGCCTCGGCGCCCGGCCCGGAACGTGAAGGCAATGGGCGTCGATCACCTCACGACGATCCCGCCGGCGGCCACCACGCCTCGGTGTCGGGCGCCGGCTCAGGCCCGTAGCCCCCGCAGCTCCTGCGTGCAGCACTTCACGCTTCCGCCGCCCTTGAGGAGTTCCCCGAGGTCGATCCCGATCGGCTCGAACCCCCGCTCCCGGAGCGGTGCGAAGAGCCCCGTCGCGGCCTGGGGCAGGAGGACATGGCGGCCGTCGCTCACCGCGTTCAGGCCGAGCCTGGCCGCGTCCGGGTCGTCCGCGGTCAGGGCGTCGGGGAAGAGCCGGGCGAGGACGGCGCGGCTGCCGGGGGAGAACGCGTCCGGGTAGTACATGATCTCGTCGGCCGCGTCGTCCAGTACGCAGAGCGCCGTGTCCAGGTGGTAGAAGCGCGGGTCGACCAGGTCCAGGCCGATCACCGGGCGGCCGAAGAACTCCTGCGCCTCCCCGTGGGAGAGCGGGCTCGACCGGAAGCCGCGGCCGGCCAGCAGATACGAGGCGGTGACGGCGAAGTCGCCCTCGCCCTCGTTGATGTGCACCGGCTCCGCGACGTCCGGGCAGCCGTGGCTCCGGAACCAGTTCAGATGCGCCTCCGCCTCGTCGTACCGCTCCTCGTGGGCGAAGCGCGCCCCCAGGACACGGCCGTCGACGACCGTGGCGCCGTTCGCCGCGAACACCATGTCGGGCAGGTCGGGCTCCGGGTCGAGTACGGAGACGGTGTGGCCCAGCGCCCGGTAGCGGTCGCGCAGGTCTTCCCACTGGACGAGCGCCAGGGCCTGGTCCACGGGCTTGGCCGGGTCCATCCAAGGGTTGATCGAATACGTCACCCGGAAGTGGACGGGCGGACACATGAGGTAGCTGCGGGGCGAGGCGTCACGAGGCAACGGAGGCTCCTCACGAGCGGCGGTGCGCACGGCATGTGCGTGAGCGTCTGAGAATCATGGTCCGCCGCGCGGCCCTTTCGCGCTGTGCACCGTTCGGGTGGTTCTTTGCGCATGTCAGACCGCTTGCCGAGACGGTACGTACCGGCTCGTCACGGGGGCCGGCCGTGGCCGCCGCCATCCCCGCCGGTTGCTAAGTTGACCGTCATGGCTGAGAGCGCTGAGAGCAAGGCACCCGACCCCTCCCGCCGCAGCGAGCGGTCGCGCCGCGCCATCTACGACGCCGCTCTCGCCCTGGTGAGCGAGGTCGGCTACGCGCGTACGACCGTCGAGGGCATCGCGGCCCGCGCCGGGGTCGGCAAGCAGACGATCTACCGCTGGTGGCCCTCCAAGGCCGCCGTCCTGCTGGAAGCCTTCCTCGACCTCGGGGAGCAGGCGGCGCGGGAGGCGGGCGGCGACGGTACGGGGTACGAGATCCCCGACACCGGCGACCTGGAGACCGATCTCAAGCTGGTGCTGCGCGCCACGGTCGACGAGATGAACAACCCCGTCTACGACCTGCCGTCCCGGGCGCTCGCCGCCGAGGGGATCATCGACGCGGAGCTGGGCGCCGAGTTCGCGCGCAGGCTCCTCGAACCGCAGCTCCAACTGTACGTACGGCGCCTGGCGGCGGCCCAGGACGCCGGTGCCGTACGGCGCGACCTCGACCCGCGCATCGCGCTGGAGCTGCTGGTCGGCCCCGTCGCCCACCGCTGGCTGCTGCGGACCCTCCCGCTGACGCACGCGTACGCGGACGCGGTCGTCGAGTACGCGCTCCACGGACTGGCTCCCCGGACCTGAGAACCCGCGGGTGGGCGCGGGGGCGCGCGGGGGCGCGTGGAGGCATGCGGGGAGGCATGTGGGGCGGGTGTGGTGAAGACCACCGGCCCGGGAAAGGCCCCCGGAACCGCCGATCCGCCCCGAATATCGCCACATAAGCCGCAATCCTCCGCATGGCGAGGGATGAGCCCTCCTCCCCCCGCCGGGAAGCGCGGCGCCCCGAGGCGCAGGATGGTGCGACCATGGGAAGAGTCCGCAGGGACGAGCATGAGTGTGAGGGGATAGATGGGCGACGATTTCGGCCGCTACCGCGGCACGGAGAGCAGGATTCCCCAGTGGCTGCGCCGACGGCCGAGGAAGAGCACCGGCGATTCGGCGCTCCAGGAGAGCGCGCCGGGCCGTGAGGCGCTGCTGCTCGCCGTGGCCGAAGCGGGGATGCCCGTCGCGCCCGCCGCCCACCCCGTCGGCTACCGATGTTCCTGTGAGCGCATCGGCTGTCCCACCCCGGCCAGGCACCCCGTCTCCTTCGCCTGGCAGACCCAGTCCACGACGGACCGGGCCCAGGTCGAGCGCTGGGCGCGCAACCAGCCCGAGGCCAATTTCATCACCGCGACGGGCATGGTCCACGACGTCCTCGACGTCCCCCTCGAAGCGGGCAGCCGCGCCCTGGAACGCCTGCTGGCGCAGGGCATCGACGTCGGCCCCGTCGCCGACTCCGGCGGCGACCGCATGCTCTTCTTCACCGCGACCCGCGGCACCCCCGAGGACGAGGACGAGTGGTGGCCCTGTGAGCTGGACTGCCACCCCGAGACGATGGACGAGCACCCCGGGCTGCGCTGGCACTGCCGGGGCAGCTACGTCCTCGTACCCCCGGCGCGGCTCCCCGGCGAGCTGACCGTCCACTGGCTGCGCGGCCCCGAGCACCCGCTCCCCGACCCGCTGACCCTCCTGGAGTCGCTGACCGACGCATGCGCGCGGTACGCGGGCGAGAACGGCGAGCTGGACCCGCACGCGGTGGCCTGGCCCCTGGGACGCTGAAGAGCCCCCGCCCCGCCCCGCTTGACGGACGCGGTCGCGGGTCGTGGATCGCGGGCCGGGCGCGCGCGGTCACACACCCTTCGCCAGGCGGGCCCGCGGTTACGGTCACCCGCCCGGCAAGCCCCGCGCCGCCCCGCCCCGCGGCGGCTACGAGCCCTTCGCCGCGATGACGCCCTGGAGCCGCCCCGCCACCGTCACCTTCGGGTCACCCGCGTCCGCGGGCGGGACCAGAACGGCCTGGCTGGAGATCCACTCCTTCGTGAGCGTGTTCGTCACCTCGCCCGTCGTCAGCGCCTTCACATCCGCGCTCACCTGCGGCTTCACACCCTTCGCGCCCGTCAGCCGCTCGAAGTAGCGGGTGGCGAAGAAGACCAGCGCGCCGCCGTCCTCCGTCGCGAGCCCCAGCGGCTCGAAGTCGCCGCTGCTCGCCGCCTGGTCGATGTACTGCGTGGTCAGACCCGGCAGCCGTGCCTTCTCCTTGCGGGTCTTGCGCCACTCGCTGGTGTGCGGCCCGTCCGCGAAGCTGTCCGGCTCGCCGTCCTCCAGATACGAGGCGTACTCCTCGCTCAGATCCTTCGGCGCCACCGTCAGTCCCTTGCTGCCCGGTTCCACCGGCTCGCCCAGGCCCTCGCCGTCCGTCCGGAACTCCGGGACCGCGTCCGCCGCGAGGATCGTCAGATACGGGACCTTCCACTCCTCGCCGGGCCCGTTGCGCAGGAATACCAGCACCCAACGGGTGTCCTGCGCGGCGTCGTTGTCCTTGTCCCGGTTGCTGTCGGTGTCCGCCACGAACCAGCGCGGCCAGCCGGCCTTCTTCGGGATCGTGAACCTCGCGTCCGTCAGCTCCAGCGGCTGGTGCGCGGCGTTCCCGTTCGGGGACGTGAGGGAACGCGACTTCAGACCGGCCTGGTTGATCGCGCCGAGCGCGCCGGTCACCCGGTCCGCGTCGAGCGCCGGATCGTACGCCTTGTCCGCCGCGTTGTACGCGTCGGTGAAGTCCTTCAGGGCCTGCGCGGCCTCACTCCGGTCCGCCGACGGCAGGACCGCCAGCTCCCCGTGCACCGTCACGCAGCCGCTCGCCGTCAGCGACAGCACCGTCACCCCCGCGAGCGCCGCCACCGCCCGGCCCGTCGCCCGACGCGCTGCCCGACCCGTCCCCCGCATCGGCCTTCCCAGCCTGCTCATCGGCCGCCACTGCTCCTTGACCCCTGCTACCCGTGCTACCCGGACCCGTACGAACGGATCGCCACCCTACCGGGGCCAGGAACAGCGCGAGCGTCGGGACCAGATACAGGAACCAGACGGTTACCTGAAGCACCGTCGGGTCCGGCTGGAAGTTGAGAACACCCTTCAGGAGCGTGCCGTACCAGCTGTCCGGCGGGATCGTCGCACTGATGTCGAACGCCCTGTCCGACAGGCCGCCCAGGAAGCGCGCCTCCTGGAGGTCGTGGACACCGTACGCGAGCACCCCCGCCGCCACGACCACCAGCATCCCGCCGGTCCACGTGAAGAACCTGGCCAGATCGATCCGCAGCGCGCCCCGGTAGAACAGCCACCCGAGGACGACCGCGCTGGCGATCCCCAGCAACACGCCGATCAGCGGCGCGTGCGTACCGTCCGACGAGGCGCGCACCGACGCCCACACGAACAGCGCCGTCTCCAGCCCCTCCCGGCCCACCGCCAGGAACGCCGTCGCGACCAGCGCGCCCGTCCCCATCCGCAGCGCCGCGTCCAGCCTGGCCCCCAGCTCCGCCCGCAGATGCCGCGCGGTGCGCCGCATCCAGAAGACCATCCAGGTCACCAGCCCCACCGCGACGATGGACAGTGAGCCGCCCAGCGCCTCCTGCGCCTCGAACGTCAGCTCCTGCGAGCCGAATTCGAGCCCGAAGCCGAAGCCCAGCGCGAGGACGACGGCGACGCCGATGCCGGTCCAGACGGGCCGCAGCGCGTCGCGCCGCTCCGTCTTCACCAGATACGCGATCAGGATGCAGACGACGAGACTGGCCTCCAGCCCCTCGCGCAGGCCGATCAGATAGTTTCCGAACACGTCGGAACTCCTTCGTTCGGTGGGTCAGGTGAACAGCGCCCGGCCCCACCAGTCGCCCGTGTCCCGGACGCCCGGCGGGATCGCGAAGACCGCTGAACCCACGTGCTGGATGTACTCGTTGAGCGCGTCGGAGCGCGCCAGTGACCGCTGTACGGGGATGAACGCGTCCCGCACGTCCCGCTGGTACGCCAGGAAGAACAGCCCCGCGTCGAGCCGGCCGAGCCCGTCCGTACCGTCCGTGAAGGAGTAGCCGCGGCGCAGCATCCGCACCCCGTGGTGCGCGTCCGGATGGGCCAGCCGTACGTGCGAGGTCGGCAGCATCGCCGCCAGGTTGGGCTTGTCGTGCTCGCGCGCCTTGCCGACCGCCGCGCCCTCGCCCTTGTCCCGGCCGAAGACGTCCTCCTGCTCCTGGAGCGGCGTACGGTCCCAGCTCTCGATCCGCATCGAGATCCGGCGGGCGACGAGATACGAGCCGCCCGTGATCCAGCCGGGCTCGCCCTTCCCGCCGCCCGCCCAGACATACGTGTCCAGCGCGGCGGTCTCGTCGACCGCGATGTTGCTGGTGCCGTCCTTGAAGCCGAAGAGGTTACGGGGCGTCTGCGCGCCCGGGGTCGTCGACGACGTCTTGCCGAAGCCGAGCTGCGACCAGCGCACCGCGACCTTCCCGAAGCCGATCCTGGCCAGATTGCGGATCGCGTGCACCGCGACCTGCGGATCGTCCGCGCACGCCTGGACGCAGAGGTCACCGCCGCCGCGCGCCGGGTCGAGGTTGTCGCCGGGGAAGTGCGGCAGGTCGACCAGCGCGGCGGGCCGGCGCGCCGCCAGCCTGAACCGGTCCGCGCGCCCCGTGCCGTGCTGGAAGAGCCCGGGGCCGAAGCCGACGGTCAGGGTGAGCCGGGACGGCCGCAGGCCCAGCGCCTCGCCCGTGTCGTCCGGCGGCGCCTCGGCGAGACCGCCGTACGCGCCGTCACCGACCGCGTGCCCCGCCGTCATCCGCTCGGCGGCCCGCGTCCAGTCCTTCAGCAGCTGGACCAGCTCCGCGCGGTCGTCGGTCGTCACGTCGAACGCCGCGAAGTGCAGCCGGTCCTGGACGGGCGTGGCGATGCCCGCCTGGTGCGCGCCGTGGAAGGGTACCGCCGCGCCGCCGTCCGCGGCGGGCCCGGCGCTCTCCCCGCCCCGTACCGCCGCGACGGCGCCTCCGGCCGCGGCGGCCCCGAGCGCGAGCCCGGCCCCGCCCCAGCCGAGCAGGGCCCGCCGCGAGGGGACAGGCGCGGCGTCGCCCTTCGTATCGTTCTCCGCTGTGCTGTGCGCCGTGTTCGTCTCTCCGGTGCCGGACATCGCGCTTCCTTACTTCTTCACCACGGCGGCGGCCAGCTTCGAGAGCGGCTCGGCCAGCGCGTTGACGCCGTCCGACAGCTCCTTGCGCTCCGCCTTGCCGACCTTCTCGTACGACGTGAAGCCGTACGGGTCCGCGCCGTCCCGGTACGTGTCCAGCAGCGTGCCGAGCGCGGCGAACCGCTTGTCCAACTCGGTCACCAGCGCCGGGTCGTTCTTCGACGCCACCGGCTTCAGCAGCTCGTACGAGCGCTCGGCGCCCTCGACATTGGCCTTGAAGTCCACCAGGTCGGTGTGGCTGTACCGCTCCTCCTCGCCGGTGACCTTCCCGGCGGCGACCTCGTCGAGGAGTTCCTTGGCGCCGTTGGCCATCGAGGTCGGGGTGATCTCGGCCCGGCCCACGCGCTTCTGCCAGTCCAGCAGGTCCCTGTCGAGGCCGTCGGCGAGGCTCTTCGCGTCCGGGCCGAGCTTCTTGTCCTGCCACAGCTCCTTCTCCAGCCGGTGCCAGCCCGTCCACTTCTGGCCCGGCTCCAGGCCGTCGGCGCGCACGTCCACCTTCGGGTCGATGTCGCCGAAGGACTCGGCCACCGGTTCCGTACGCTCCCAGCCGATGCGCGAGGGCGCGTACGCCTTCTTCGCGGCCTCAAGGTCACCGGCGCGCACGGCGTCGGTGAAGACCTTCACCTTCGGCAGTGTCTCGTCGGCCTGCGCCTGGACGTAGGTGCGGTACGCGGCGACCGCGGCGTCCATCTCCGGGCTGCGCTCGGCGGGCGCCCCGCCGGTCACGGTGACCTTCTGCCGGATGCCGTCGCCCTTCATGCCGGGCTTGCAGGCGATCTCGTACGCACCGGACTTCACCTCGGCGGTGATCTTCGCCTTCGTGCCGGGGCCGATGTTCTCGCGCTCGGTGACGATCCGGTCGTCGGGGAAGAGGAGATAGACCTCGGTGACCTTGGACCCCTGGTTCTCGACGGCCAGTTCGAGGTGACCGGCCGGGAACTCCGTCTTCGAGACCTCGCAGGCGTCGTCCTTCGCGGTGACCCGGACGGCGTCCGCGCCGCCCTGGGAGTCGCTCTTCTCGGCGCACCCGGTGACGGCGGTCAGGGCCACCACGGCGGCGGTGGCGATGACGAGGGAGAGACGGGCAGGTCGCATACGGGGCTCCACGATGGAAGGGCTGGAACGCGGGCGGGAACATTGGGCGGGAATACGGACATGACGCCAGATGCGGCGGGCTCAACTTAACTTAGGCTTACCTGAGTGCCACCCCTCCGTCGAGTGATTCAGCTCTCACTCACGCCTCCGGGGGCCGCCCGGATACGGCCAGGTCACAGGGGTGCCAGGGGTGTGCCATGACGCGGTCAAGCCGGGGTCAAGAAGACGCTTTCCATGCCTCGGCACGTTTACGGACACGCCCGCCGGTACCTCCGTCGGCGCGCCCGCCAGGTAGGTCAGGCCGGACGCCTGGGAACGATCAGCGGAACGCCGGTCCGCGGGTGCGGCAGGACCTCCACGGGCTGCCGGTAGACCCGGCTCAGCAGTTCGTCGCGGAAGACCTCGCCCGGCGGGCCCTCGGCCGCGATCCGGCCGCCGTGCAGTACGGCCGTACGGTCCGCGTGGGCCGCCGCCAGCCCCAGGTCGTGCAGGACCACCACGACGGCGTCGCCCGCCCCGGCCCGCTCCCGGCAGAGCCGCAGCACGAGTTCCTGGTGGCGCAGATCGAGCGCGGCGGTCGGCTCGTCGAGCAGGAGCAGCGGCGCCCGCTGGGCGAGGACCCGGGCCAGCGCGACCCGGGCGCGCTCGCCGCCGGAGAGCCCGGAGAAGGGGCGGGCGGCGAAGCCGGTGACCTCGGTGGCCGCCATCGCCGCGGCGACGGCCTCGTCGTCCTCGTCCTCCCGGGCGGTCCCGGCCCACGGTGCCCGGCCCATCCGTACGACATCGGCGACGGGGAAGGGGAACGAGAGCGTGGCGGCCTGCGGCAGCACCGAGCGGCGCAGGGCCAGTTCGGCCGCCGACCACTCCCGTACGTCGCGCCCGTCGATCCGTACGGTGCCCCGGCCGGCCGGCAGATCGGCGGCGAGCGCGGCGAGCAGCGTGGACTTCCCGGCCCCGTTGGGCCCGACGAGCGCGACGACCTCACCGGCCCGCGCGACCAGTTCGATGCCGGAGAGCACATCCCGCTGCCCGAGCCGGAGATGGAGCCCGGAGACCTCGGCGACGGGGGAGCCGGGGGCGGCGGGGGAGGGCAGCACGCGTCCCCGCGCGGCGAACAGGTTCCCGACGGCGGTACGCAGGTTCATGCCCAACCCCCTTGCCTGCGGCGGGTCCTGCGCAGCAGCCAGAAGAAGAACGGACTGCCGAAGAGCGCGGTCAGCACCCCCAGCGGCAGCTCGGCGGGCGCCGCCACCGTACGGGCCGCCAGATCGCCGGCGAGCAGGACCAGCGCGCCGCCGAGCGCGCTGCCCGGGACCAGGAAGCGGTGGCCGGGCCCGGCCGCCATCCGCAGCAGATGCGGGACCAGCAGCCCCACGAACGTGATGATCCCGGCCACCGCGACCGCCGCCGCGGTGAGCAGCGCGACGACGAGCACCAGCAGGATCCGCAGCCTCTCGACGTCCACGCCCAGGTGACGGGCGGGCCGTTCGCCGAGCGCCAGCAGATCCAGCTTCCGCGCCGAGAGCGGCGCGACCGCCAGCCCGGCCAGCGCGCAGGGCAGCACCGCGAGCACCTTGGGCCAGGTCGCCTGGGCCAGCGAACCGAGCTGCCAGAAGGTGATCTGCGTGATCTGCGCGCTGTCCGCGAAGAAGATGAACAGCCCGATCAGCGCCCCCGCGAAGGCGTTGACCGCGATGCCGGTGAGGATGAGCGTGACCACCTCCGTACGGCCGCCCGAGCGGGAGAGCGCGTACACCAGCAGGACCGTCGCGAGTCCGGCGACGAACGCGCAGACCGTGACCGTCCAGTTGCCGAGAAAGCTCAGCCCCAGCGCGATCGAGGCGACCGCCCCGACCGCCGCGCCGGACGAGATCCCGATGACGCCCGGCTCGGCGAGCGGATTGCCGAACACCCCCTGCATCAGCGCGCCCGCGCAGCCGAGCGAGGCGCCGACGAGCAGCGCGAGGACGACGCGGGGGAGCCGTACGTTCCACAGGACGCTCTCCCCGACCCGGTCGAGCGGCGCGCCGCCGAGCCCCGCCCGGTGCTGGAGGGAGGCGAGGACGTCCCCGAGGGGGATGTGGTACGCGCCGATCCCGGCGGAGAGCAGGCAGAGGACGACGAGCCCGCCGACGAGCCCGGCGGTGAGGAGGGCGGTGGCACCGGGCCGCCGCCGCGTACCGGGGACGCCGCTGCCGGGCCCGTCCGGCGGAGCATCGGGCGGAGAACCCGGCGCCTTCGGGGCCCGTGCCGTGGGACTGGTCGTCACTTCCCGCGCCGTCCCGTCACTTCTCGTCCGCGTGGAGCTGATCGACGATCGACTTCAGCACCTCGTCCGTCCGCGGCCCGTAGTTCAGCAGCACCCCGTCCTCGACCGAGACGACCCTGCGGTCCATCCCGGCGGGTGTCTCCGCGACGCCCGGGATCTTCACCAGGCCGTCGACCCCGTCCACCGAGGCGAGCCCCTTGGTCATCACCAGGATCGCGTCGGGCGCGGCCTTCGCCAGGGCCTCGCTGGTGATCGGGGTGAAGTCCTTCGTGAGCCCCGACTCCTTGCCCGCGTCGACCGCGCCGGCCGCCTCCAGCAGGGAGCTTGCCCCGGAGTCCGCGCCGCCGAGCAGATAGACGGAGGCCGAGCCGCGCAGATAGAGGAAGGCGACGCGCGGCTCGCGTCCGCCCTCGCGCGCCGGAATGTCCTTCTGTACGGCGGTGATCCGCCGCTCCGTACGCTCCTTCAGCTCCGTGCCCGCCGCCGTGACCCCCAGCGCCCCCGCCACCGCGTCGATCCGCCTGCCGACCTCGCCGAGGCTCTGGGCCGGTGCGACGACGAGGAGCGGAATGCCCGCCGCCCGGATCTGGCCGATGGCCTCGGCGGGCCCGGTGGTGGTGTCGGCGAGGACGAGGGTCGGCCGGAGCGAGAGCACGCCCTCCGCGGAGACGTCGTGGGCGCGCGTCACCACGGGGAGCTTCGCGGCCTGTTCGAAGGTGGCGGTGATGTCGCGGGCCACGACCCGCTCGCCGAGGCCGAGCGTGAAGACGATCTCGCTCAGCGATCCGGTCAGCGGCACGATCCGGTCGGTGGAGGTGACGGTGACCTTCCTGCCGTCCGCCGAGTCGACGGTGACGGGCAGCCGGGGCTCCGGCGTCGCCGCCAGGGGCTCCACCCGGTCAGCCCGGTCCGCCGCGCCCGCCGCCTGGGCGCTGGCGCGCTGCTCCGTACCGCCCGTGCCGCCGTTACCGCCGCAGCCGGTGGCGGCGAGGGCGAGCGCGAGCGCGGTGACGAGCGCACCCGCGAGGCGTGATCTGCGCACGGAACGCACCGTCCTTCGTCGAGGCTTCTGTGGCGGAAGGGTTCCGGCACAGACCGAAAGTAGCTTAGGTTAGCCTTACCTCGGTTGCCAGGCCCGGTGCTGTTTTCACGTCCAGAGTCCAGATGCGGGAGTGATCCCATGCCGTCCTTCAGACCCGTGCGCCGCCCGTTCCGCCCGTCCCGCGCCGGATTCGCCCGCGCGTCCTCCGGCGGGTCCCCCGTCAGGTTGCTCGTCGCCTTGCTCATCGCGCTCCTCATGGCGCTGCCGGTGGCTCTGCTCCCGGCCGCCGGGGCGCACGCGGCGGACCGTACGGTGCAGGGCGGCAGGCTGGACTGGGGCATCAAATCCTCCTTCCTCACCTATGTCACCGGGCCCATCGCGCAAGGCAGTTGGGGGCTCACCGGGGGAGCGGCCACGGTGGGCAGCCAGTTCCGCTTCCACTCGGCGACCGGGTCGTACGATCCGGACAGCGGTGCCTTCCGCTCCGCGTTCTCCGGCGGCGTCCGCTTCGTCGGCCACCAGAAGTCCGACGGCTCGTACGAACTCGACCTCACCCTCTCCCGCCCCACGGTGCGGATCTCCGGCGGCAGCGGCACCCTCTACGCCGACATGGTCAGCAGGGCGAAAGGCTCGGGCAAGGTCACCACGTCCTCCCAGGTCCCGTTCGCCTCCCTGGACCTCTCCGGGATCGACATGCGCGGCGGCTCCTCGCCGATCGCCCTCAGCAACGTCCCGGCGACGCTCACCACACGGGGCGCGACGGCCTTCGCCGGGTACTACACGGCCGGTACGGCGCTCGACCCGGTCAGCCTCTCCGTGGACGTGGCCGCCGCGGAGAAGACCGCGGCGCCGGACCCCACGACGCCCCCGGACGGCGACGGGAGGACCGGTCCCGACAGCGGGACGACCGGCGGGACGGCCGGCGCGACCGCCGGGGCGTCCCCCGGCGCCTTCCAGGACGCGGCCGTCGACTGGGGCGTCCGCCGCACCTACCGCGAGTACGTCACCGGCTCCATCGCCCGGGGCGGGTGGACGCTGGGCGACGGCGCCCAGGACGGCGGCGCGCTCTTCCGCTTCCCCGGGGGCAAGGGCTCGTACGACGCGGAGAAGGGCACCCTCGACGCGGAGTTCGCGGGCAGCGTCCGCTTCACCGGCACCCGGCTCGACCTGACGCTCAGGAAGGTCGCGGTCGTGGTGAAGGACGGCAAGGGCACGCTCTCCGCCGATGTCGTCGACGCCGCCGAGGGCAGCCCGCCCCGTAAGGCCGTACCGCTCATCACCTTCGCCGCCCGGGACTTCACGCCGGAGGACGGCCTCGCCACCCTCACCGAGGCGCCCGCGAAACTGACCGCACAGGGCGCCGAGAGCTTCGGCTCCCTCTACCCGGCCGGCACGGAGATGGACCCCGTCTCGCTCGCCGTCACCGTCGACGCGAAGGCGAAGCTCCCCGCGCTGCCGGACCTGGGCAGCGACGCCACGGCCCCCGCTCCGACACCCTCCCCGGCCGGTACGGAGTCCACCGCCCCCGGAGCCGCGGCCTCGTCGAAGGCCTCCTCGTCCTCCGTGGGCGCCGGGACGTACGCGGCGATCGGCGCCGGGGTGGCCGTGGCCGCCGGGGCCGCGGTCCTCGTGGTCCGCAGGCGCCGCGCGGCGGCCACCGGGACGGCGACGGACGGCGCCCCCACGGACCCCTCCTGACGGCCCGTCCCCGATCGGCCGTCGTCCTCCCCCACATCCCCCGCATACAGGTGCACCCCCGCCTCACACCTTCGAGGAGTACCCCGCCCATGGCAGCCAATCGCCGCCCCGTAGCCCTCGCCGCCGCCATCGCGACGGCGGTCGCACTCGGCGCGACCGTCCTCACCCTCCCGGCACTCGCGACCGACACCCGGAACGCCGCGCCCGCCGCCGGGCCTGCGGTCGCGCCCGCCGCAGCCCCGAACCTCGTACTGAAGGACGGCACCCTGGACTGGGGCCTGAAGGAGTCCTTCCGCAGGTACGTCACGGGCATCGCCCTCGGCACCATCACCCCGTCGGACGGCGCCACCCAGGCCGCCGGCAACGGCCCGTTCACCTTCGTCAACGGCACCGGCACATACGACTCCACGACGCACGACGTGGCCACGGAGTTCGAGGGCGGCGTCCGGTTCTCCTCCGCCGCCCACGGCTTCGACATCAAGATCGCCGACGTCAAGCTGGTCACCTCGGGGACGGGCGGCGCCATCGAGGCCGACGTCACCCTCAACGGCGCGACCCAGAACGACATCGAACTGGCCGCCATCGATCTGACGGGCATCCGCCCGGAGAACGCCAACGGCACGATGGTCTTCAAGGACATCCCGGCCACCCTGACCGCCGACGGCGCCAAGGCCTTCAACGGGATGTACGCCGAGGGCACCGAACTGGACAAGGCGACCCTCTCCGTCGGTTACGAGACGGCCCCCTCCGAGACCCCGCCCACCACTCCCACTCCCACCCCGACGCCCACCCTCACTCAGACGCCGCCTCCCACCTCGGGGACGCCCAGCCCCCAGGCCCCGGGGCCCACTCCCACCACATCCACCACCTCCGGCCAGACGGCCTCGCCCGCGGAGTCGGCCCCGACCGCCGTGGACGGCGCGATCGTCGACGGCAACCTCGACTGGGGCGTGAAGGACTCCTTCCGCTCGTACGTCACCGGCCCGATCGCGGCCGGCAAGGTCGAACTCGGCGACGGAGCCACCCAGCCCGCCACCACCGCCTACCGCTTCCCGAAGGCCACCGGCGGCTTCGACGCGCAGGCGGGATCCCTCGACGCCTCTCTCGGCGGTACGGTCCGCTTCCTCGGCCACCGGGAGTCCGACGGTACGTACGTCCTCGACCTGCGCCTGAGCGCTCTCCAGGTGAAGGTGGAGGACGGCAAGGGCACACTGCTCGCGGACGTCTCCACCAAGGACCGCGAGACGCACGAGGTCTCCTCGTACACCGGCCTCACCCTCGCCACCCTCGACGTCCCGGCCACCCTGCCCGCCGCCGAGGACGGCGTCGTCACCCTCAAGGCCGTCCCCGCGACGCTCACCGCCGACGGCACGAAGGCGTTCGGCGGCATGTACCCGGAGGGCACGGCCCTGGACCCGCTGACGCTCGCGGTCTCCCTCGACGCCGACGCCGAACTCCCGGGCGCCACGGGCGGTACGACGGGTGGCACGGCGGGCGGCACCACCGGCGGCACGACGGGCGGCGGCGGTACGACAACGGGCGGCGGCACGGTCGGCGGCACCACCACCGGCGGTACGGGCGGCGCCCTCGCCTCCACCGGCGCGGAGTTCCCGGCGGGCACGCTCCTCGGCGCGGCGGGGGCGATCGCGGCAGCCGGCGCGGGCGCGGTCGTCGTGGCCAGGCGCCGCCGAGAAACGCAGGCCGAGCGCCCCGCGTAACACGCTCCCCGCTCTCCCCGTACGAGACAGGCCCCCGGGACAAGACGCGTCCCGGGGGCCCGACATGCGCCGGCGCATGTCACGTACGACGTACGACGCCTACGGAAGCCCCCAGGAGTCGCCCGGCTCCGAAATGGCGACCGGCGCGATGACCAGATCGGGCCGTGCCCCGGAGTGGACCAGCACCTCACGGCCCTTGGGCACGGTGATGGCCAGCGTGCCGTTGCCCAGGTCCTGCGTCCTGGCGGGCGTGCCGTCGTCGAGCAGCACCGTGAGCGTGCCGGTCAGACCGTGCTTGAGCTTGAGCGGTTCGCCCGCCAGGCTCTTGACCCGGATGAACCGGGTGACGCCCGCCTTGCGCACCGCGCTGACGAGGAAGGCACCCTGCGTCCGGAAATCGTGCAGCGTGACGTCCTTCCAGTCCTTCGGGACGGCGGGGAAGACCCGGACCGTGCCGCCCCAGCTCTGGCAGAGCATGTCGTGCATGGACTGCGAGGCCGACAGCGGCGTCTCGATGACCGGCCCGGCCTCGGTGTAGTGGGTGTTGGCGCGGCAGGGGTACCGGGTGGTGGGGTCGAAGAACAGCTTCAGATAGCTGAGCGCGGTGTCGCCCCGCCCGGCCATCGCGTACAGCGAGGCGGCGCCGGTGTAGCTGTAGCCCCGGTGGGCGCCGGTCAGCGCGTGCCAGTGGACGAGCGACTTCTCGATCAGCTCGCGGTTCTCCGGCTGGTCCCAGTTGACGAGGTAGAGCGGGTACACCATCAGCAGGTGGGAGTAGTGCCGGTGCGACTGGGCGTACGGGGTGTCCGCCCCGATCATGAAGCCGTTCTCGTCGGTCGGGTACGGCGTGAGCCGCGTCAGGACCTCCTGCCACCTCGGCTTCAGTGGATCGTTGACGCCGAGGTGCGCGGAGGCGTCGAGGAGGGTCTGGCAGCCCCAGCGGATCAGCGCGAGGTCGTAGTTGGTGTCCTGCGGCGGGACGACCGGATACTCGGGGGAGAGGGTGCTGGGCAGATGGAGCTTGCCGTCGCTGCCCGGTGTGAGGAAGTGCAGGTAGTAGTTGATCGCGCGGCGCAGCAGCGGGAAGAGCGTCTCCCGCAGCAGCGTCTCGTCCATGGTGTGCCGGTAGCTCAGCCACACGTTGTGCAGCGCCCAGGTCAGGTCCCCGACCTCGGCGCCGCTGCCCGGGGTGCCGACGCTCCGGTTGGCGAACATGTCCGAACTGCGGCCGACCCCGGCGCTGTCGGAGCGGTAGGCGGCGGGCACATTGGCGGTGAGCTGCTCCTGGTTCTGGCGGAGCGTGGCGCTCAGCGAGTCCAGCTCCAGGTGGTTGGAGCCGTGGATGAGCCAGTACTCCAACTGCAGGTTGAGGTTCCACCACACGGCCGGCCAGGGGGTGCGCTCCAGCCACGGCCCGCAGGTGGCCATCACCGGGGCGTTCGCCCGGGTCGCGGAGGCGACCTTGTAGAGCTGGATCCAGTAGAAGCTCTGGAGCCGCTCGTCGGGGAGGGAGACGAAGCTCTTGCGGTAGAAGTCGTGCCACCAGCGGGTGTTCCGGTCGCGGAGGGTGCCGTACGCCCCGGCCCGCTGGATCTTCCGGAGCGAGACGGTCGCGGCCTCACTGTTGGACGGAAAACTGTGCCCGACGCTGAGCAGGAGCACATCACCGGTCTGCCGGTAGGCCGTCGCGGTCTGACCGCCGCCGACGAGCGGCTGGAGCACCTGCTTGACTCCGTCGGTGGTACGGGTGGACCAGGCGGGGTTGGCGACGTAACCGGCGGGCGGGTCCTCCTGGATCTGCCGGGGGCTCATGGCCTCCTCGGGGTGGAACGTCCAGCTGACGCGCTCGCCGCCGCTCGCCCGCACGCGGGCGACGAGGATCTCGTCGTGGATGAACGCGGTGAGGGTGAGCGTGCCGGACGAGGTGGTGACCGTACCGCTCAGCTCCGCGTTCCACAGGCTCAGCCGCCAGTCGACGGCCGTGATGGTGCCGACCGGGTCGAGCGTCAGATGCCCGACCGGCAGCCGGCAGGTGCCCCAGCCGCTGCCGAACGCGGGCCGGTGGTCCTGCACCCGGCCGTGCTGGACGGTGAAGCGGATCTTGTTGGCGTCCGGCTCCTGGTAGATCATGCTGCCCAGCAGCCCGTCGCCCAGGAACGGCCCCTCGTGCCACAGGGCGGGCAGCCGGCTCCAGACCAGGTCCTGCCGGCGCAGGAAGTCGGCCCAGTCGCCGCTGCCGGACATGCGGTTGCTCAACTTCCACGGCTGAGCCCGAACCGCCTCGGTCGCCGGCGCGGCGCCCCCGGCGGACTCCTCGGCGCGGGCGACCGAGGGCAGCGAGGCGAGCGCCGCGCCGGTCAGCGCGGAGCCGAGTACGGCTCTGCGCGATGCCGGTAAGACCTTTCTCGGCTGTGAGGTCATGCGTGTGCCTCCATGCCTGATAGACCGTCAATACATCGGGTGTATTGCGGGAAAGTTACGGTCCAGGCCTGTACCTGTCAATGAGTAAGGTGCCATCGTCAAGCGGTGCGCCCGCTCCTCCCTCCAACACATCGGATCTCTCGCCAGGATGGCGGCACTCTCACCGCTCGGGTGGCCTGTCGACCCGGATCAGGGTCTGCTGCCCGTTGGCGACGAGTTTCCGCTCGTCCTTCCGCTCGCCGCCGTCCCGGACGCCGTACACCTCCAACTGGCACACGGTCAGGGTCCGGCCGGACCTCAGGACCGTCCCGACCGCCTCGATGCGGTCGCCGACCGCCGGCGCGAGGAGGTTGATCTTGTACTCGACGGTGAGCACCTCGGCCTTCTCGGGGAACAGCGTGTAGGCCGCGTAGCCGCCCGCCGTGTCCGCGATGGCGCCGGTGGCCCCGGCGTGGAAGTACCCGTGATGCTGGGTGACTTCGGGACGGCCGGGAAGCACGATGTGTACGCGCCCGGGCTCGACGCGGGAGATGCGGGCCCCGAGGTGGGCCATCAGCCCCTGCCGCCCGAAGCTGGCCAGAACCCGCTTCTCCATGTCGCCGTCGGCCTCTTCGGGCCGGATCCGCTCTGCCATGAACTCTCCTCCGGAAGCTGGGACGGGTCCCTCACCCGGCGAGGCGTTCCACCAGCAGGAACCCGCCGATGGCGATCATCAGGGCGCCGGACACCCGGGTCACGGCCCGGGCTGTCGAGGGCCGGGTCCTCAGCACCGTACGGGCCAGCACGCCGACGGCAAGATAGACCACCGCGCACGCGGCCATGTGGAGCGCCCCCAGCAGCCCGGTCTGCGCGGCGACCGGCCAGCCGGCCCCGGCGTCGATGAACTGCGGGAACAGTGAGAAGTACAGCAGCAGCGCCTTCGGGTTCAGCCCGCTGATCCCGGCACCCTTGAGCGCGATCCGCCAGGACGAGCCGGCGACGGGCTCCGCACCAGTGGTCACGGCGACGGACTCCGTGCCGGTGGCCAAGGCGACGGGCTGCCTCAGCACCCCCAGGCCGAGCCATATCAGGTACCCGGCCCCGACGACGGTCAGCGCGGTGAGCGCGGCCGGCGAACCGGCCACGACCACCACCAGCCCCGCGACGGCGAGCAGCGTGTAACCGGCGTATCCCGCTACCAGCCCGGCGACCGCCGGCACGACCGACCGCCCGCGCAGCCCCGCCGCGATCGCGTAGGCCCAGTCGGCACCGGGCGTGAACACCAGCAGCAGGTCCACCACCAGGAAAGCCGCCACCGTCGCCATATCCATCGACGTTCCCTCTCACGTTCCGTACATCTCAAGGGAAAGCTAGACCGGATATGCCCGAAAGTGTTTGCTTATCTACCCCGAAACCGCATGACACGAGGGAGAATCTCCCCCATGGACGCCCTGGACCGGAAAATTCTCACCGAGCTGCAAATGGACGGCCGCCTGACCGTCACCGAGCTGGCCAGACGCGTAGGCCTCAGCGTCTCGCCCTGCCACCGCCGCGTACGGGACCTCGAACGCGAGGGCGCGATCCGCGGCTACCGCGCCGTGGTCGACCCGCCCACCGTCGGCCTGAACTTCGAAGCCCTCGTCTTCGCCACCCTGCGCTGGGAGGACCCCGGCACCGTCACCTCCTTCGAAGAGGCCGTGACCGCCATCCCCCAGGTCATCCAGGCCCAGCGCCTCTTCGGCGAACCCGACTACCTCCTGCGCGTCGCGACCCCCGACCTGGCCGCCTACCAGCGGCTCTACGACCAGCAGTTCGCCCGCCTGCCCGGCGTCCAGCGCCTGACCTCCACCATCGTCATGAAGAACGTCGTCCAGGACCGCCCTCTCCCCGAATGACCGCACAGCAGCCCTGTGGACAATCGCGGGCGAATGCCGGCACGGTGAGGCGCGCCGGCCCGGTGGTCGATCACGTGGCCGATGTCTCCTGGGGGTCCCGTCATGCCGTCCCGCACTTGCCACCGGCCCGCGCGCGGTGGGCCGTTCAGAACGCCGTGGCCAGCCACGCCGCGACCACGGCGAGGAGGATCAGCGGCACGTTCAGGCCGGTCTCCTTGACCTCGCCGCGCGACAGGTGAAGAGCCGCCGCCAGGATCTGTAGCACCGCGAAGCCGGCCCCCGCCGCGATCGCGAGGACGGGTGCGATGCCTGTCAGCGGCGGCAGGATCAATCCGACCGCGCCGAGTATCTCCACGGCGCCGATGAGCCGCACGACCGGCATCGGGACGGTGTCGACCCAGCCCATCATCGGCGCGAGCTGCTCCTGGCTCTGGGAGATCTTCCGCCCGCCGGCGAAGAGATACAGGAGACCCAGCAGTACGGCAACGATCCAGTACGCGACAACCACGGCGGAACCCCCAATAGTTACTGCTTGTAGGTAGGCCCATGATGGGTCACCCTCGAAGGGCTTACAAAAGGCACAACCCTGTGCCTTGGTGACACCGGGAGCACGATGTCGCAGTACGAGAAGACCTGCCTGATCCGAGGCGACGGTGGCCGTGCCGTCCGGGGCATCCTCGACCGCATCGGCGACAAGTGGACCCTTCTCGTGGTCGCGACACTCCACGGCGAACGCATGCGCTTCACCGAACTGCTGCGCCGTATCCCCGGCATCTCACAGCGGATGCTGACCCTGACCCTGCGGCGTCTGGAACGCGACGGCCTCGTCGGGCGCACGGTCTTCGCCGAGGTGCCGCCGCGCGTCGAGTACGAACTCACCCCGATGGGCAGCACGCTGATCGAACCCGCCGTGACACTGGCCGAGTGGGCCGTCGAGCACAACCCCGACATCGAACGCAGCCACGACGCCTACGACTCCCGCGAACGCTGACCGCCTTACCGGGCGCGGGTCACGCGGGTCATGGGCGTACGATCCGGCCCCGCGCGGTGCCCTCTACGGCCTCCACATACGCCCGGGCCACCTCGGAGACGGGCGTGCCGGCAGCCCCGTCCGCGCCCATGGCCTCCAGGGTCTCCCTGATCCAGCCGGGGCTGATGAGATTGACGCGCGGCCCCCGCGGCAGCTCACCCGCCGCGTTGCGTACGAAGCCCTCCAGGCCCCCGTTGACGAGGGCCCCCAGCGACCCGCCGGGCAGCGGGGCGGGGAAGGTGCCCCCGGTCAGCGTGACGGAACCGTCCTCCGGGAGCTGCCGCACGGCCCGCCGCGCCAGCGCGACCTGCCCCCACAGCTTGCCGCGCGCCGCGCCCGCGAACTCGGCGTCCGTCGCCGCCCCCAGATCCACCAGCGGCCCGCCCGCCGCACAGCACACCACCGCGTCGAGCCCCGGCACCTCGCCGAAGAGCGCGTCCAGAGAAGCGGGATCCTCCAGATCCACCCTCACCGGGCCTGTACGCGAAGCCCCGACGACCTGATGGGAAGAGGCGGCCAGTGCACGGACGACGGCGCTGCCCACGGTCCCTGTCGCTCCGACCACCAATACCTTCATGGCTGTCGTCGTCAGCGGGCGTGGAGCGTGTCCGAGCGCACCGCCTCGACGAACGAGGTGAAGGCCCCCGCCGGGAAGAGAAGGGCGGGGCCTTCGGGGTGCTTGGAGTCGCGTACGGGGACGGTGCCGGGGAGGTTGAGGGCGGCTTCGACGCACGCACCGCCGTCGCCATTGCTGTAGGAACTCGTCCGCCAGGCGGCAGCGGCTTCGACGCACTCGCCGCCGTCCTGGTTGCTGTATGAGCTCTTGCGCCACCGGACAGCGCTCAGGTCGTTGGATCGCACGACACTTCCTCCAACATCCTCATGATGAACTTCCGTGAGTCGGCCGGCGAGAGAGCCAGATCACGGGCGAGATCGTACCTGAGCTGCAACCTCTCGACGGATCCCGTCGCCTCGATGAGTTCCCCCGAATATCCGGTCTCCACCCATGCCACGGTACGGCCGTCCGTGCTTCGAAGGAACATAGTGGTGGTGTTCATCAGAGCGTGAAGGCCGACGGTGTGTGGCAGAACCTGGATCATGACTCGCTGGCGCTCGCCCATGGTCAGCAGATGCTCAAGTTGGGTCCGCCATTCGTCAGCATCATCAAGTGGGGTGCGCAGCACGGTTTCGGACAGCATGGTGCGGAACGGTGGCGCGTCATCGCCCTCCAGCAACGCCCGACGCCCTATGCGCGCTTGGACTTGTTTCGTCAGCTCGGCGCCGGCGATGCCGCCCGCAGTGAGGAGCGCCCGTGCGTACCCTTCCGTCTGGAGCAGGCCAGGGAGGACGCACACCGCATAGTGCGACAGGCTCACCGCCTCCGACTCCAGGAACATGTATCGCCGGTACCGCTCCTTGAACTGAGTGGGGTCCGCCATCGCCAGTTCCCAGAGCGTCAGCAACAGCCCCGGCGTCCCGTAGTGCTGGTCCAGCGCCTGGGCGACCTCCGGGCCGCCGAGGGTGTCGCCGCTTTCCATCTTGCCGAACAGGGACGAGTCCCAGCCCAGTACGTCGCCGAGTTGGCGCAGGCTGTCGCCCTTCTCGGCGCGTAGCCGGCTGAGTTCCTCCGTGAACCGCCTGCGCGGCTCCTGGCTCCGTCCCGTGATGACCCGCCTGGGTGGCATCGCACTGCCCTCTCGTCGAAGGTGCCGAATTACCGGAACGTGGCCACGACTTACCTTCCGCCAGCGGCAATTGAGCCAAATTCCCGGTGCATTCTCGTAGTTGTACGAGTACGCACGGTAATTCACCGTCCGGCTCCTCGACAGACCGTTGGCGACAAGTAGACAGGTGTCCGATGGCCCGTAACCAGGAGGTCCCGCCCGTGGCCGGCTGCGACGTGTGCGGCTGGTGGGCGAAGCGGCGGGAGAACGCCCGGCGCGGGATCGGGGAGGCGACCGCCGAGGAGTGCGACCGGCAGATCGCCGCGCATCCGCACCTCAGGCGGTTCGGGGCGCCGTGCTGTGGACGGGGATGAGGCGGGCGCCGGGGCGGGCGGGGCCCGGGTGTATGTGGTGACCGTCGTCGCCGAGGGGCCGGTGTCGGGGCCCGTGGCCGGGGCGGTGGATGGGGGCGTCGTACGGTTCGTGCTCGGCGCCCGGCGGATGTACACGCCCGAGGGGGCCCTGAGCTGGCTGCGGGAGCAGGCCCATCGGGTCGCCGACGGGCTCGACCCCGATCCGTACGCCCCCTGGCTGCCCGCCGCCCGGCCGGATTCCGCGCCGGGGGCGGGTGTGCTGGTCGCCGTGGCCCCGTACGTACCGGACGTGCCCACGGCCCTGCGGAACTGGTGCGACGACCACCGGCAGCAGGGGGCCGCGCTGCGGCGGCTCGTCGCCGGGGAACGGCTGGTGGTGGGCGCCGCCGATCACTCGGGGCGGTACACGCTCACCGCCGAGCCCACCACGGTCGCCGCCCGGCGCCGCTGCGGTGCGCCCCGGCGCCGGTGGTGGTGGCCCTTCCGGCCGCTGCGCCGCCCCGGGCTCCACGCGCGTACGGGAACGACGGAGGGCGGGGAGCGGTGAGGTGGCTGGAAGCGCTCGCCGTCACCGTGAGCGCCGTCCTCGGGATTCTCGTCATCGCCGTCATGGCGTGCGTACGCGGCGGGTGATGTTTGAATGCCTGGGTGACTGCTACTTCGACTGATGCGACTGCGGCTGCGACTACGGCTGCGACCGTGGCTGAGATCGACGTGCTCAGCGTCTTTTGCGGGGCCGACGGCCGGCACGGCAACCTGCTCGGCGTCGTCCGTGAGGGGCGGCACCACCCCGACCGGGCGGCCCGGCAGGCCCTCGCCGCCGAACTCGGCTACAGCGAGACCGTGTTCGTCGACGACCCCGACCGGGGCGTGGTCGACATCTACACCCCCGGGCTGCGGCTGCCGTTCGCCGGGCACCCCCTCGTCGGCGCGGCCTGGCTGCTCGACCTGGAGGCCGTCAACCCGCCCGCCGGGGAGGTGTGGGTGCGCCAGGACGGCGAGTTCACCTGGATCACCGCGCGCCCCGAGTGGGCGCCGCCGCGCACCCTGGAGCAGTACGCCTCCGCCGCCGAGGTCGACGCGCTGCCCGCGCCGCCGCCCGGCGAGGGGTGGCTGTACGCCTGGGCCTGGGAGGACGAGGCCGCCGGGCGGGTCAGGGCGCGCGCCTTTCCGCGCCGGGGCGACGGCATCGTCGAGGACGAGGCGACCGGCGCCGCCGCGCTGCTGCTCACGGCGCGGCTCGGCCGGGCGCTGAACATCACGCAGGGCCGGGGCTCGCAGCTCATCACAGCCCCCGGCCCCGACGGGACCATCGAGCTCGGCGGGCGCGTCCGGCTGCTCTCCGAGCACATCCGCTGAGCGCCGTACGTACGGTTACGCGCTCAGCGGGAACTCCGCGCTCAGCTCCTCGAACACCGCCCCGTTGAAGTCGAAGGCGCGCTTGCACTCGTCGATGATCCGCTGCTTCTCCAGGTCGTCCGCCGCGATCGTGTCCAGCAGCTCCCGGTATCCGCGCTTGAAGGCGGCCGGGTTGGATATCCCCTCGAAGACGTAGAACCGTACGCCGTCGCTCTTGCGGGCGAAGCCGTAGGTCTTCTCCGCCTTGTCGCGGACTATCTGGCCGCCGGAGAGGTCCCCCAGGTAGCGCGTGTAGTGGTGCGCGACAAAGCCACCGGGCCACTCGCGCGCGCACTCCTCGACCCGCGCCGCGTACGCGGCCGTCGCGGGCAGCGGCTCCAGGCCCGTACGCCAGTCGGCACCCCGCAGATGCGACAGATCGCGCTCCAGTTCCGGGGTGCGCGCCAGCTCGCTCCGTATGAAGGGCCCGGCGACCGGGTCCTCTCTCAGTGTCTTCGACGCCTCTTCCATCGTGCTGTACACGAACCAGAGCTGCTCCGTGTAGCGGGTGTAGGCGTCCACCCCGAGCCGCCCGCCGAGCAGGTTGCTCATGAACGGAGCCGCGTTCGCCTCGTCGTGCTTCTCGTGCGAGGCGACCCGGATCAGCGTGGAGAACGGGGTCGCGGCGGTGGTGGCGGTTGCGTCCAAGGCGGGCCTCCGGAGACCGAGGGGACGGGCGTACGGGACGAGGGGGGAGACGGGGGTGGCGGCAGGCACCGCCCTCACCGATACTCTTACTTAGGCTTACCTAAGTCAATGAGTTCCCGACGTCCTGTCGGTAAAAACGCTACCCCGGGATCGCCGGAGGGCAACCTCGGGATTCCGTTACCGTACGTGCCCGCGCGTCAGGGCAGCGTGAGGATCTCCGTGCCCGTCTCCGTGACCACCAGCGTGTGCTCGAACTGCGCGGTCCGCTTCCGGTCCTTCGTCACCACGGTCCAGCCGTCGGCCCACATGTCGTGCTCGTACGTACCGAGCGTGAGCATCGGCTCGATCGTGAACGTCATGCCCGGCTCGATCAGCGTGGTGGCGTGCGGACTGTCGTAGTGCGGGATGATCAGCCCGGAGTGGAAGGACGAGTTGATCCCGTGCCCGGTGAAGTCCCGGACCACGCCGTACCCGAACCGCTTGGCGTACGACTCGATGACCCGCCCGATCACATTGATCCTGCGCCCCGGCCGCACCGCCTTGATCGCGCGGGCCAGCGCCTCGCGCGTCCGGTCCACCAGGAGCTTCGACTCCTCGTCCACGTTGCCGCAGAGGTAGGTGGCGTTGTTGTCGCCGTGCACCCCGTCGATGTACGCGGTGACGTCCAGGTTGACGATGTCGCCGTCCTGGAGGACGGTCGAGTCCGGGATCCCGTGGCAGATGACCTCGTTGACCGAGGTGCAGAGCGACTTGGGGAAGCCCCGGTAGCCGAGCGTCGAGGGGTAGGCCCCGTGGTCGCACATGAACTCGTGCGCGACCCGGTCCAGCTCGTCCGTGGTCACCCCCGGCGCGATGTACTTCGCCGCCTCCTCCATGGCCTGCGCGGCGATCCGCCCGGCGATCCGCATCAGCTCGATCGTCTCGGCGGTCTGCACCTCCGGTCCGGTGTACGGGGTCGGAGCGGGCTTCCCGACGTACTCGGGACGCCGGATCTTTCCGGGGACGGAACGGGCGGGAGAGATCTCCCCTGGTACGAGCAGCGACTGGCCAGACATACCGGCGAGTCTATGGCAGGGCTCAACCGGCCCAGGTGGGGCAGCATGACGTCAGAGGTCAGAGGTCAGAGGTCAGAGGTCAATGGCCAGAGGAAGGAGCCGATGATGGCCCTGTTCAAGAGGCGCACGGTCGGTAAGCCCGGCGAGTGGTACTACTGCCTGGTGCACCAGAAGGTGGAGGAGGGACCGGAGTGCCCCGCCAAGGACCGCTTCGGGCCGTACCCGAACCGCCAGGAGGCGGAACACGCGATGGCGACGGCGCGGGAACGGAACCTGGAGTGGGAGACGGACCCGCGCTGGCACGACGCGTCGAAGAGCGGCCCGGACGGGACCGAGGGGGAAGGCTCGCCCGGGGGACGCTAGTTTTCCCCGCCGCCGCGCTCAGGGCGCCGCCGTCTCCGTGGCGGTCCCGGCAGCCGCGTCCGGAGCCGCCCCGGCAACCGTCCCCGGAGCCGCGCCGCCCGTCCCCCGTGCCGTCGCCGCCTCCTTCTGGGCGCGGCGGCGCAGCGCGTCCTCGTCCGTGTCCGCGTCGTACGTCACCAGCCTCGGCAGCACCGCCGTCAGCAGCCCCACCGCCGCCACGCACGCCAGCCCGCCGCCCCAGATCGCCGGCCGGGTGCCCGTCCAGCCCGCCATCGCGCCCGCGCGCACCTGGCCCAGCTGCGGGCCGATGCTGTACGAGAGCACCTCGATGCCCGCGAGCCTGCCGCGCAGCTCGTCCGGGATCGTCTGGTTCCAGATGGTCGAGCGGCCGAGGCCGCTGAGCGTGTCGCCCATGCCCGCGAGGGCCAGGCAGGCCAGCACCAGCCAGATGTCGGAGAACCACCCGGCGGCCGTCATCGCCAGCCCCCACCCGGCCGCGCCGCACACCACGAAGAGGCCGTGGCGCCGGACCCGTGAGGTCCAGCCGCTGGTCAGGCTGAGTATCACCGAGCCGACCGCGCCCGCCCCGTACATCAGCCCGAGCGACCAGGGCGCGTCCAGTTCGTCGGCGAGGAACGGGAAGATCGTGTTCGGGAAGGCGAAGAACATCGCGGCCAGGTCGATCGCGTACGTCCCCAGCAGCACCGGCCGGCTCCACGCGTAGCGCGCGCCCTCCGCGATGCCGCGCAGCGACGGGCGTTCCGCGTCGTGCGCGGCGGGCGCCGGCGACAGGCGTACGCACAGGAGAACGGAGGCGGTGAAGCCCAGGATCGTGATCCCGTACGCCGTGGCGTGTCCGGCGTACGCGACGACCACGCCCGCCAGCGACGGGCCCGCGATCGTGCCGAGCTGCCAGCGCGCCGCGTTGAGCGCCGCGGCGGCGGTGAGCTGGTCGTGCGGGACGATCCGGGCCATCAGGGAGTCCAGCGCGGGCCGCTGGAGTCCGGCGAGCGCGGAGACCCCGGCGGCCACGACGTACAGCGGCCACAGCATCGGGTCCGGCAGGAGGGCGTTCACCAGCAGGACGGCGGCGAGCACGCCGAGCCCGGCCTCGGTGAAGAGGATGACGCGGCGCCGGTCGACGGCGTCGGCGAGCGCCCCGCCGTACAGCCCGAAGACGATCAGCGGCACCAGCTCCACGGCGCCCATCGCGCCCACGGCGAGCGGGGATCCGGTGAGATCCTTGATCTGGAGCGGCAGCGCGATCATCGCCATGAAGCTGCCGAAGGTCGTCACCAGACCCTGCACCCAGAGCAGCCGGAACTCCCGTGAGGAGCGCAGCGGCGTGAGGTCCGGCAGGATCGAGCGGATCGAACGGAGAGGCGCTGAGGTCACGAGAGGCCATGGTGCGTGGCACTGAGGTGCCACGGCAACCCGGTTACGGGAGCGGGCTCATGGCGGCGTCACGGGTGCGGGCTCGTGGCGGAGTTATGGGGGCGGGCTCATGGCGGCGCGGTCACCAGCGGGCGGGCGGCGGGGCCGCCAACTGGTCGGCCAGGCGCGACAACCGGTCCCGGAAGCGGCGCCGGCCGCGCGGCGCGGGCAGACTGTTCTCGCCGGTGGCCGCGGCGACGAGATGCTGCACGGAGTCGAGGTCCACGCCCTGCGCCGCGTCCGCCGCGGCCACCGTCAGCGCGTCGTGCGCCAGCCCCCGGACGTCCGTGTCGCCGCCGTCCAGCGACAGCACCGTCGCCCCGGCGCGGCGCGCGTCGTGGACCCGTTCCAGCAGCCCGCCGTCCGGCCGTTCGGGCGCCACGACGAGCAGCGTCTCGCCCCGGCCCGCCGCCTCCAGCCGGCCCAGCCCGACGGCGAGATGCGCCGGGTCGCCGGGCCGCACCCGGTGGCGTACGAGGGTGGGGTTCAGCTCCGGCTGGCCCGACCAGGCCGCCTCGTCCACGAGATGCGCGGCGAGGTGCCACGGCTCGTACACCTCGGTCCCGACCAGCAGCAGCCCGCCGCCCTGCGGCACGACGGAGGAGCGCAGCGCCCCCGCGAACCGCCGGGTCGCGGACGGCCACTCCGTACCGCTGAGGACTTCACGCAGCAGCGCGACGCGTACGGCATCCATGGGCCCGCATCCTGCCGCAGTACGGCGCCGGGCGTGGCCGGTCCCGGCGGCTCTCACCCGATCGGGGCCGACCGGCGTCCGGTTACCGCCCCGTAGAGTTCGACCATGACTTCAACGGACAGTGGCAGCACCTCCCCGAACCCGTCGAAAGAGCCCGCCAAGCCCGCCGCCAAGGACCCGTGGGACCTCCCCGATGTCTCCGGGCTGGTCGTCGGTGTGCTGGGCGGCACAGGACCGCAGGGCAAGGGGCTCGCCTACCGGCTGGCGCAGGCCGGACAGAAAGTGATCATCGGATCCCGGGCCGCCGAGCGCGCCGAGGCGGCGGCGGCCGAGCTGGGCAACGGCGTCGAGGGCGCGGACAACGCCGACTGCGCCCGCCGCAGCGACATCGTCATCGTCGCCGTGCCGTGGGACGGGCACGCCAAGACGCTGGAGTCGCTCCGCGGCGAACTGGCGGGGAAGCTGGTCGTCGACTGCGTCAACCCGCTCGGCTTCGACAAGAAGGGCGCGTACCCCCTGAAGCCGGAGGAGGGCAGCGCCGCCGAACAGGCCGCCGCCCTGCTGCCGGACGCGCGGGTGACCGCCGCCTTCCACCACCTCTCCGCGGTGCTCCTCCAGGACCCGGAGGTCGAGCGGATCGAGACGGACGTGATGGTGCTGGGCGAGGCGCGCGCGGACACCGATCTCGTCCAGGCGCTGGCGGGCCGTATCCCGGGCATGCGCGGGGTCTTCGCGGGGCGGCTGCGCAACGCCCACCAGGTGGAGTCGCTGGTGGCCAACCTGATCTCGGTGAACCGCCGGTACAAGGCGCACGCGGGGCTGCGGGTCACGGACGTCTAGGGTCTGCCGACCACGGGCCGCCGGACGGGCGGCCCGCGGTCGACAGGCGCTGACAGGCGATGTCAGACGATCAGTTTGAAGGCGTCAAGTGACAGGTCCGGGCTCAAAGTGCCGCCGAACTTGTACCCACCGGGATCCGTGCACGCCTTCTCGTGCCACCCCTGCGTGGCGACCAGCGTGGTGACGCAGACGCTGCCCTCGCCGATGCTGATCGCCAGCCCGCGCATGAACACCCCCTTGTCCGGGGCGCCGATGTACAGGTCCTTCAGGTTGTCGGCGCCCTTCCAGGCGGGCTCCCAGTCGGTCTTCTCGATGTACCCGTTGGCGGACATCCCGTTCGTGCCGGACACCGCGATGTTGATGCTCTCGATGGGCCGGCTCTGGCCTTCCGTGCCTGAGGGGAGGCCGTCGCAGACCGGCTCCTGCCAGCCGGTGCTGCGCACATAGGCCCGGTAGCAGATGTGCCGGCCCGGGGACCGCTCGTTCAGCGCGGTCACGGCGACCGCCGCCGTGTTCTCCTGAGGCTCGGGCGGCGCCTCTTCTTCCTTCTCGCCGCCGCCCGCGCCCCCGTCGCCGTCCTCCTCGGGCTCGGGGGCCGGCTTGCTCACGGACACGCTGGGCGCCGGGGCGGGCGGTTCGGCCGAGGGCAGGCTCGGTGGCGCCGGGGACTCCGCCGTGGGTATCGAACTGGCGGCGGCCGACTGGGGTATCTCCTTCGCGAGGCTGCGCAGCGCGGGCTGGTACGTGAACCAGAGCACCGCGAGGGTGATCGCCAGCGCGAGGAGGATGCTCAGCAGGGTGGCGACCCAGAGCGGCAGGAAGCCCCGCTGCACGTATGTGCCGTCCGTGCCGAGCGGAGTCGTGCCCGAGCGCTGCAACGCCAGGGTGTAGGGCCGTTCCTGCTTCTGGCCGAGCCAGATGATCTGCCGGGGCTTGAGCTTCGCGTCCACGAACGCGGCGCGGCCCGGCTCGATCTGCACACTGGCGGGGAACAGCTCGTACGAGAGCGAGTCACCGTTGTCGCTGCCCGAGAGGGAGGCGGTGAGGCTGGTGTTGCCGAGGTTGTCGATGGCCAGCTTGGGCCGGCCGCGGAACCGTCCCCTGACCGTCGGCGGGACCAGTTCCGTCCGTACCTCGGTGAAGGGCGTGAACGTGATGTTGCCCTCGGCCACCGTCGTGGAGTCGGTCTGCTCCGTCGGGACGATCCGCACCCCGTACGGATGCGGACCGGCGGTCGCGTCCGGGGTGCGCGGCGGCGCGAACGTGAGCTGAAGGGTTCCCGTGGTCCCCGGAAAAAGCCGGATGGAGGAGGGTTCGACGGTGACGTACGGGGCAACATCCCCGACGGGAACGAAGCTGAATTCGTCGACCACATCGCCGGTGTTGCGCACATTCAGCCGCACCGTGGTCGTGTCGCCGGGGGCCACCGTGGTGGACGCGGGCTCAAGAGAAGTCCAGAGGCTCACGCGCTGACGTTAGCGGGGGAGCCGGTTCCCGTCAGGAAGCCAACGGGCGGACATTCGTGCCCCCCACGACGGGGAGATCTGCCTTCCGTTTCCTTCACACTCTCCTCTCAGTACGCCCTTACCCGTGGGTAGGGGGAAGCGGGTTCCCCAGGAGTGGCCGGGCTGCCGGAGGGGCGTCCGGTGGGGCATCCGGAGGGGCGTCCGTGCACGGGCCGGCGGGTCTGGGGGAGACTGGGACCGTCGTACGACACCCACCCCGGGACACCCCCCCCGAGACCCCGGGACAACCCCCCGAACAGGAGCCGACCCGCATGCCCCGCCTCGCTCTCTACGCCCTCGCCGTCTGCGTCCTGACCGTGGCCGCGGCCGTGGTCTCCTTCGCCCAGGGCAGCTGGCTCGGTGTCGTATGGGTGCTGCTCGCGGGGCTCTCGTCCAACATGGCGTGGTACTACGTCCGCAAGGCGAAGGCGGAGCGGGCGGCACAGCCGTAGAACGGCACACTCGGAGAGCCGTACGGCACACTCGCGGCGTCGGTACGGCACGATCCGCCTCCTGGAGTCCCCTGGAGTCTCCTGGAGCGTCACGCTCCGCAGATGTACTCCTGCCGGCTCATCCAGAAGGTGAAGAGGTTCCGCCCGCAGTACGTCTCCAGCTCCGAGACGCCCAGCGCACGCATCAGCGCGTGGATGCCGTCGAAGAACACGCCGTTCACCTCGGGGATGAAGAGCACGATGAAGACGGCGAGCAGTCCGAACGGCGCGAACGGCTCCACCTGGCGGCGGATCTTGTGGGAGAGCCATGGCTCGATCACCCCGTACCCGTCCAGGCCCGGCACCGGCAGGAAGTTCAGCAGCGCCGCCGTGACCTGGAGAAGGGCGAGGAAGCCCAGCGCGTAACGGAAGGGCAGGGGCACGCCGGACAGGGCGTCCAGCCAGAACGGCGCCGTGCAGACGATCGCGAACAGCACGTTCGTCAGCGGGCCGGCCGCCGAGATCAGGCTGTGCTTCCAGCGGCCCCGGATACGGCCCCGCTCGATGAAGACCGCCCCGCCCGGCAGCCCGATCCCGCCCATGATCACGAAGATCACGGGCAGCACGATGCTCAGCAGCGCGTGCGTGTACTTGAGCGGGTTGAGCGTCAGATAGCCCTTGGCGCCGATCGAGATGTCGCCGCTGTGCAGCGCGGTGCGGGCGTGCGCGTACTCGTGCAGACAGAGCGAGGTGATCCAGGCGCCCGTGACGAAGAGGAAGACGCCGATCCTGATGTTCGCGGCGAAGTCGGTCCACACCGCCCAGCCGGAGACCGCCGTGACGGCGACGATGCCCAGGAAGACAGGGGAGATCCGCCGGTCGCTGTTGCGGGAGGTGACGGTGGACATGGGCGGGGCTCCCCAGGGGACGGGATCGGCGGGTCGGGCGGCAGGGCGGGAGCGTGTGGCGTGCGGCCGGAGATCTCCCCGACCGTATCGCTGCCCTTTCCCGAACGTCCGACACGCGGAAAACGTCTCGCCTCCCGGCACGGTTCCGGGGAGGCTGGACCCATGGTGCGGAGGACGATCCGGTACGACGAGGAACGGAAGGGGCGGTTCCGCTGAGCGCCGTCCCGGACAATGGGCCCATGCGTCCGCGCTACCGCGTTCTCGGTCCCACCCTCGCCCTGCGTGCCGACGGCACCCCCGCCGCCCTCGGCGGCGCACGGCTGCGCGCGCTGCTGACCGTGCTGGCGCTGCGGCCCGGCCGTACCGTCCCGGTCGGTGCGCTCGTCGCGGAGGTCTGGGAAGGCGAGCCGCCCGCCGACGCGGTCGGCGCGCTCCAGGCCCTGGTCGGGCGGTTGCGCCGGGCCCTCGGCGCCTCGGCCGTGGCCTCGGAGAACGGCGGCTACCGGCTCCGCGCCGACGAGGACGACGTGGACCTCCACCGCTTCGGCGCGCTCGCCCGCGAGGGCACGCGGGCGCTGGAGGCGGGCGACGCCGCCGGGGCGGCCCGGCTGCTCGACGACGCCCTCGCGCTCTGGCGGGGACCGGCGCTGGCAGACCTCCCCGACCGTGCGACGGAGGCCGCCCGCTGGGAGGCCCGGCGCACCGAGGCGCGCAGGGCCCGGTCGGCCGCCGCGCTCGCGCTGGGCCGCGCGGCGGAGGCCCTGCCCGAACTGGCCGCGCTCTGCGGTGAGTTCCCGCTCGACGAACCCCTTCAGGCGCTGCGGATCCGGGCCCTGCGGGACGCGGGGCGCCCGGCGGCCGCGCTGGCCGCCTACGGCGAGGTGCGCCGCGCCCTCGCGGAGCGGCTGGGCACGGACCCGGGCCCGGAGCTGCGCGCCCTCCACGAGGAGCTGCTGCGCGGCGGGAGCACCCGGGGGAGCCACGGCGGGGACGCTCGCGGGAGCCACGGCGCGGGCGCTCCGGCGTCCGGGGCGCCGGTGAACGGCGCGTCCGCGGTGCTGGTGAACGGCGCGTCCGCGGTGCTGATGAACGGCTCCCGGCCGAACGGTGCCGGCCTGAACGGGGCCGGGATGAACGGGGCCGGGCGTCCCGGGAACCTCCGTGCCCGGCTGACCAGCTTCGTCGGGCGCGAGGCGGACATCGAGGCGATACGCGGCGACCTGGGCGGCGCCCGGCTCGTCACCCTGCTCGGGCCGGGCGGCGCCGGGAAGACCCGGCTCTCGCAGGAGGCCGCCGAGCTGATGGCCGAGGACTGGCCCGACGGTGTCTGGCTGGCCGAGCTGGCCCCGGTCAACGATCCGGCGACGGTCCCCGAGGCCGTGCTCAGCGCCCTCGGCGCGCGCGAGACCGTGCTGCGCGGGGCCGGGGCCGAGGAACTGCGCGCCGTCGACCGGCACGCCGGCGAACCGCTCGTACGGCTCGCCGAGCACTGCGCTCGCCGCCGGATGCTGCTCCTGCTCGACAACTGCGAGCATGTGATCGGCGCCGCGGCCGCCCTCGCCGACGAGCTGCTCGCGCACTGCCCCGGGCTGACCGTCCTGGCGACCAGCCGGGAGGCCCTGGGGGTGCCGGGCGAGGTGGTGCGCCCGGTGGAGCCGCTGCCGCCGGACCCGGCGCACCGGCTGTTCGCGGAGCGCGGGCGTGCGGTACGGGCCGGGTTCGACCCGGCGGACGACCCGGGGGCGGTGGCGGAGATCTGCCGTCGGCTGGACGGGCTGCCGCTGGCGATCGAGCTGGCGGCGGCGCGGCTGCGACTGCTGACGCCGCGTCAGATCGCCGACCGGCTCGACGACCGCTTCCGGCTGCTGACGAGCGGGAGCCGGACCGTACTGCCGCGCCAGCAGACGCTGCGCGCCGTCGTGGACTGGTCCTGGGAGCTGCTGGACGGCCCGGAACGCGCCGTGCTGCGGCGGCTCTCCGTCTTCACGGGCGGCTGCGACCTCACCGCCGCGGAGTCCGTCTGCGCCGACGACACCGACACCGACACGGCCGGGCCCCTCGTGGGTGCCCGGGATGTCGCCGGGCTGCTGGGCTCCCTCATCGACAAGTCCCTCGTCGTCGCCACCCCCGCGAGCGACGGCACCATGCGCTACCGGCTGCTGGAGACCGTCGCGGAGTACACCGCCGAACGCCTCGACCGGTCCGCCGGGTCCGGGGGATCCGGCGAAGGCGGGGGAGGGGAGCGTGCCGCCACCGAGCGACGGCATCTCGTCCACTACCGGGAGCTGGCCCGCACCACCGACGTCGCGCTGCGCGGTCCCGGCCAGAAGGCCGCCATACGCCGCCTCCAGCAGGAGTACGAGAACCTGCGCACCGCGCTGCGCCGCGCCGTGGCCGCCGGTGACGAGCAGGAGGCGCTCTGTCTGGTGCTCTCCCTCAGCTGGTTCGGGCAGATGCTCGACCTGCGCTCCGACGCCTACCAGTGGGCCAGGGCCGCCTCGGCGCTCGGCCCCGATCCGTTCGCCCCGCCCGGGGAGCCCGCCCCTCCGATCCTGACGCGCTGTACGGACGCGCCGCCGCCCATGAGCCCCGACCTGCTCCAGGAGGCGCGGCGTCAGGTGTGGCTGGTCAAGATGGCCACCGAGGACCACAACGTGGGTACCTGGATGGCCCCGGAACAGCAGGACCGGCTCCGCGTGGTGGCCACCGTCTACCGGCCGGGGCTGCCGCAGACCTGCCGCTTCCCCGCCACCCTGTGGTTCTTCGCGATCATGCTCACCGGGGACGCCGACGACCTGCGCCTGATGCTGGACGGGACGGTGCGCGCCTGCGAGGAGTTCGGGTACGAGTGGGAGCTGGCCAGCGCGCTCCAGATGCGGGCCAACGTGCTCGCCAACCGCGCGGCCTGGGCGGGCGACGCCCGCGGGGACGCCGACCGGAGCCTGGCGATCTACCAGCGGCTCGGCGACCGCTGGGGTACCGCCGAGGCGCTCTCCGCCCGGGGCGAGGCCCTGGAGAAACACGGCGAACACGCCCTGGCCGCGGCGGACTACGCGGCGGCCATCGGCCACGCCGAGTGGCTCGGCGCGCACGGCCAGGTCGCCCTGCTCCGCGCCCGCCTCGCCGGGACGATGTGCGAGACGGGCCAGGGCGACGAGGGCGAGCGCATCCTCCGCGAGGTGGTCGCCGACGAGCCGGACTCCGTGCACGAGGCGATGCCCGCCGCCCGCCTCTACCTCGCCCTGTGGCTGGGCCGCACCGGACGCCGCGACGAGGCCCGGGAGCAGATGCACCAACTGCTGGACACCTTCCGCTCCGAGACCCTCGCCATGTTCCAGGGCATGGTGCGGAGCGTCTTCGCCTGGCTGGACTGCGCGGACGGCCGCTACGCCGAGTCGCTGGAGGGCAGCCGGGCCGCCCTGGAGTCGGCGCTGTCCCCGCTGTCGATGATGGTCGCGCCGGAGATGCCCGCGGTCCATCTGCTGACGGCCGCCTGGGCGCTGAGCGGGCTCCCCGCTGCCGAAGGAGGCCGGGGCCGGGACGCCGCCCGGCTGCTCGGGGCGTACGAGGCGCTGCTCCCCGCCCGTCATCACCCGAACTCCTTGGAACGGGAGATGTCCGCCGCCGCCGAGGCGGCGACGCGCGCCGTCCTCGACGGCCCGGCGTTCGACGCCGCGCGGGCCGAGGGCGCCGGCCTCTCCCTGGAGGAAGCCGTCGCCCTCGTCTGATCCGCGCCGTCGCCGCGGGTCCGTTCCGTTCGTGGTGCCTCGCCCCCCGGTGCGCCCGGCGTCACGACTTCTTGCGGAACTTGGCCACTGCCAGCGGGGCCGTCACCACGGTGATCGCCGCCGCCCACCCCAGCGTCATCCACACGGAGTGCGCGACCGGGCCGCCGTTGATCAGATTGCGCGCCGCGTCCGCGAGGTTGGAGAGCGGGTTGTAGTCGGTGAACGCCTGGAGCCAGCCGGGCATGGTCGACGGCGGGGCGAAGATCGACGAACCGAACTGCATCGGCATCAGCACGAGCATGGCCACCCCCTGGACGGCCTGCGCCGTCTTCATGGCGAGTCCGAGCAGGATGAAGATCCACATCAGTGAGGCGCCGAACGCCAGGGAGAGACCGATGGCGGCGCCCAGGTCGAGCACCGACGTCTTGATCTCCATGCCGAGCAGGAAGCCCATGCCGAGCAGGATCGCTATGGCGACCAGCATCCGGCCGATCTCCACGACTATCTTCGCGATCAGCACCGAGGAGCGGGCGATCGGCATCGTGCGGAACCGGTCCATGACCCCCTTGCGGAAGTCCTCGTTCACCCCGGTGCCGACGGCCATGGAGATGTTCATGCCCATCATCGCCATCAGCCCCGGCACCACGTAGTTCACGTAGTCCTCGCGGCTGCCGCCGAGGCTCGCGCCCACGGACCCGCCGAAGACGTACACGAACAGCAGCGTGAAGATGATCGGCGTCAGCAGGACGTCGAACATCGACTCCGGGTCCTGCTTGATCTGAAGGGCGTTGCGGCGCACCAGCGCGCCGATGTGGCGCAGATTGGCGCGCAGCCCGATCCGGCCCTCGTCGGTGCCCGAGGCCGCGATCGCCCGCGAGCCGGGCCCGCCGACGCCCGCGGCGGGCGGGGCGGAGCTCCCCGCGGCCGCGGTGCCCGCGCCGGCCTGGGGGCCGGTGTCGGCGCCGGGCGTGGACGGTGTGGTGGCGGTGTTGGTCGAGCTCATGCCGCGACCTCCTCGGGCGTGGTGTCGGACGGGGTCGTGGAGGCGGTCTTCTGGCCGGTGATGGCCAGGAACACCTCGTCGAGGCTGGGCAGATGGGTCCCTATGTGCGCGATGCCGAAGCCGCGCTCGGCCAGCAGGCCGATGACCGCGGTCAGCTGACCGTCGCTCAGGATCGGTACGTACAGCAGCCCCTCGTCGGCCACGGCCTGCGCGCCGGCGAGACCGTCGAGGCCGCTCTCGGTGACCGCTTGCGCCATCGCGGGGAGCTGCGCCGGATCGGCCGGCCTGATCTGGAGCGTCCGGCCGCCGACCTTCGCCTTCAGCTCGTCCACGCCGCCGTTGGCGATGACCCGGCCGCGGTCGATGACCGTCAGCTCGTCGGCGAGCTGCTCGGCCTCCTCCATGTACTGGGTGGTGAGCAGGACGGTGGCCCCCTCGTCGACCATCCGCCGCACCTCGTCCCAGACCTCGTTACGGGTACGGGGGTCGAGGCCCGTCGTCGGCTCGTCGAGGTAGAGCACCGAGGGGTGGCCGATCATCGACGCCGCGAGGTCGAGCCGGCGCCGCATGCCGCCGGAGTACTGCATCGCGGCCTTCTTCGCCGCCTCCGTGAGCGAGAAGCGTTCCAGCAGTTCGTCGGCGCGGCGCCGGGCGTCCCCGCAGGAGAGGTCGAGCAGCCGCCCGATCATGTACAGGTTCTCCCAGCCGGAGAGCTTCTCGTCGACCGAGGCGTACTGGCCGGTGAGGCCGATCCTGCGGCGCAGCTGGCGCGGCTGGCGCAGCACGTCGTACCCCGCGACCATCGCCGTGCCGGCGTCCGGCTGGACCAGGGTGGAGAGGATGCGGACCAGGGTCGTCTTGCCCGCGCCGTTGGGCCCGAGCACGCCGAGGACGGTGCCCTCGCGCACATCGAGGTCGACGCCGTCGAGGGCCCGGGTGCCCTGCGGTCCGCCGTACTGCTTGACCAGCCCCCGCACCTCGACGGCGTGGCCCGATCGGCCGCCGCCGGGGTTCTTGTCGTATGTCGTCATGGCCCCCATCAGAACAGCCGCCACCGACAAGCCGCCGACAAGCCGCCGACAGCCTGTGGATAACTGGCCGACATCCCGGGGCCGGGCAGTCGACAGCCCGCCGACGGGGGAAGATCGGCGGGCTGTCGTCGTGCGGGCAGTGGCTTAGGGGCGGGGCCGGACCGGCAGGCCCGGCCGGCGCTCTAGTGGAAGGTGTGTTCCTCCTGAGGGAACGTTCCTCCAATGACCTCCTCGGCAAACTCCTTCGCCGCGTCGCCGAGGGTCTGCCGCAGATTCGCGTACTGCTTCGTGAAGCGCGGCATCCTGCCGCCCGTCAGACCGGCCATGTCGGTGTAGACGAGGACCTGCGCGTCCGTCTGGGCCCCGGCGCCGATCCCGACCGTCGGGATGTGCAGGACGCGCGTGACCTCGGCGGCGATCTCGGCCGGCACCAGCTCCAGCACGACCGCGAAGGCGCCCGCGTCCTGCACGGCCTTCGCGTCGCGCAGCAGCTGCTGCGCGGCCTCCTCGCCGCGGCCCTGCACCCGGTAGCCCAGGGTGTTGACGGACTGCGGGGTGAGCCCGATGTGCCCCATCACCGGGATGCCGGCCTGCACCAGCAGCTCGATCTGGCCGTGCGAGCGCTCGCCGCCCTCCAGCTTGACCGCGCCCACCCCCGCGTCCTTCACCAGCCGGGTGGCGCTGCGCAGCGCCTGCACGGGGCCTTCCTGGTACGAGCCGAACGGGAGGTCGCCGACGATCAGGGCGCGCCTGGTGCCCCGTACGACGGCGGCGGAGAGCATCGTCATCTCGTCGAGGGTGACGGGCACGGTGGTCTCGTACCCGAGGTGGCAGTTGCCCATCGAGTCGCCGACGAGCATCACCGGGATGCCAGCCTCGTCGAAGACCGAGGCGGTCATCGCGTCGTAGGCGGTGAGCATGGGCCACTTCTCACCGCGCTCCTTGGCGGCGGTGATGTCGTGGACGGTGATACGGCGGGAGATCTTGCCGCCGTAGAGCGCCGGTTGAGAAGTCATGGCCGAAGGCCCTTTCGTCATCTCGAGGCACCCTGACGGTGTCCCCGGACCGCCTCCATGGTGGCATCCCGCGCCCCGCACGGGAAGTGGGGCCCCGGGGGCAGGCGTCCCGGGAGTGAGGCCCGCGGCGCCGGGCGCGGGCTCGCGGGGCCTCGGTAAAGACTTTCCAATACGAGACGGTCTCGTATCGAAACGGGCTTAGTCTGTACGACATGTCCACACCGTCCGGCGCCCCAGGCGCCGCGCCTCGCATGCCCGCACCCCGTGTTCCCGAGCAGGTCCACCGCCGCCGGTGGGCCGTCCTCGGTGTTCTGATGTTCAGTCTTCTTATCGTCGTACTGGACAACTCGATCCTGAACGTGGCGGTCAGGACGATCGCCGCCCCCGCGCCCGTCGGCCTCGGCGCCACCCAGAGCGAGCTGGAGTGGGCGATCAACTCCTACACGCTCGTCTTCGCCGGGCTCCTGTTCACCTCCGGCCTGCTCGGCGACCGTATCGGCCGCAAGAAGGTGCTGCTCTTCGGCACCGCCGTCTTCGCCGTCGGCTCCGCGCTCGCCGCGTTCTCCGGATCGCCCGCGGAACTCATCGGCTACCGCGCCCTGATGGGCTTCGGCGCCGCGTTCGTGATGCCCGCCACCCTCGCCGTCCTGATGAACGTCTTCGAGCGCGACGAGCAGCCCAAGGCGATAGGCATATGGGCGGGCAGTGTGGGCCTCGGCATCGCCATCGGCCCGATCACCGGCGGAGTGCTCCTCGAACACTTCTGGTGGGGCTCGATCTTCCTCGTCAACGTCCCCGTCGCGATGGTCGGGCTGATCGCGATGGCCCTGCTCGTACCGGAGTCCAAGGACCCGGCGCCGGGGCGCGTCGACCCGCTGGGCGTCCTGCTCTCCATCGTGGGGCTCGTCCTGCTGGTGTTCGGCATCATCCGCGGCGGCGAACTCGCCGACTTCACCGACGTCACGGTGCTCGCCCCGCTCCTGGGCGGTCTCGCCGTGCTCGCCGTGTTCGTCCTGCACGAGAAGCGCAGCAGCCATCCGGCCATCGACATCGCGTACTTCAGGAAGCCCGCGTTCGCCGCGGCCGTCGCCGCCATCGCGCTGGCCTTCTTCGCGCTCATGGGCGTGACGTTCTTCTCGGCCTTCTACCTCCAGAGCGTGCGCGGCTACAGCGCGCTCCAGTCGGGGCTGCTGATCCTGCCGCTCGCCGTCGCGCAGATGGTCTTCGCGCCGCGGGCCCGGCTGGTCGTGGACCGGTTCGGCGCCCGGCTGGTCTGCGCGGCCGGTCTGGTGCTGGTCGCGGGCGGCCTCGCGGCGTTCGCGCTCTTCGACGCCGGTACGCCGGTCTGGGTGCTCTGCCTGGTCTTCTTCGTGCAGGGCAGTGGAATGGCCCATGTCATGCCGCCGGTCACGGTCGCCGTCATGCAGGCGCTGCCCCGGGAGAAGGCCGGGTCCGGGTCGGCGATCAACAACACCTTCCGCCAGGTCGGCGGCGCCCTGGGCATCGCCGTCCTCGGCTCGGTGCTGTCGGCGACGTACCGGGGCGGGATCGAGGGGCACCTCGGCGCGGTACCGGCCGCCGCCCGGGACGCGGCGGCCGAGTCCATCGAGGCCACCCTCGCCGTCGCGGAGAAGCTCGGCCCGGCGGGCCGGCCGCTGATCGGCTCGGCGTACGACGCGTTCCTGGACGCCATGCACGTGACGGCCCTCGGCTCGGCGGCCGTCGCGCTGGCCGGCGCTGTCGTCGTCGCGCTCTTCCTGCCGGGCAGGCCCCCGGCGGAGCGCACGGCGGGGAAGGGGGAGGGGAACGGGACGGGTGAGACCTCGGACTCCGGCTCCGCCGAACCCGCCGGTGCCACGCGCTGAACCGCCGCGACGTGGCCGGGCGCCCGCGCCGTGTACGAGAATCGACGTGGCGCGACCGCGGCGTACGGACACCGCGTCACGGCGAACGGTGTCACGGCGGAGAGGCGGCACAGGTGCGGGAGCGGGACCACGGGGAGCGGCACCACGGCGAGCGGCACCACCGGGAGCGGGACCACGCGGACAAGAAGGAACTCCGGCGCGGCAGGCCACGTAGCGAGGCGGTCGAGCGGGCGATCCTGGAAGCCGCCGTGGCCCTGCTGGAGGACGGCGTTCCGCTGGGCGGCCTCTCCATCGAGCGCATCGCGCGTACGGCGGGTGTCGGCAAGGCCACCATCTACCGCCGCTGGCCGGGCAAGGAAGCGCTCTTCCTCGACCTCCTGCGGGAGTTCGAGCCGCAGGACCCCGAACTGCCCGGCACCTCCGCCCTGGACGACCTCCGGGCCCTGCTGGAGTCGGTGCGCCGGCGCGGGGTCGCCCAGCGCTCCTCGGTGATCCTGCACAACGTCGTCGTCGAGATGAAGAGCCACCCCCGACTCTGGGAGGAGTACCACCGTACGGTCGTGGCCCCGCGCCGCGCGGCCACGCTGGCCGTGATCCGGCGGGGGATCGAGGCCGGGGAACTCCGCGCCGACCTGGACCCGGAGCTGATCAACGACCTGCTCGTCGGGTCGATGCTGATGCGCACCATCCACCGGCCCACCGCACCGCTCCCCGACGACCTGGCCGAGCAGATCATCGGAGTGGCGCTCCAGGGGGTCGGCCCCCATCCGCAGCCGTCCCCGGGCCGCGAAACGCCCGGGCCGTGAGACCTGTCACATCCGTTCGGGCCCCCGGGGCCGCCCGTTTTCGCCGCCCTCCTACATGAGCGTTCTGTCACAACCCCCGGTCATTCGTCCGTGATCGGAACCCGCCGGAGCGGCCCGTTCGTCACCGTCCTCGTACGGCCGTCGGGGGACGGCGGAGAAAGGGCCCGTCCATCACCTAGGGTCTGTTCCGAGCTTCCCCGTGGACGCCGTGGGGAAGCACGGAACAGGCCCTGGGTCAGGGGCGGGCGTGCACGGGCAATGCAGTGAGGGCGGACATGACGCAGGAGTACACGGCGCAGTCGGTGACGACGGACGGCGAGGAGCAGCGGTCCCCATCCCGATCCCGCGCCAGGGACCTGCTGGACCGCCTGCGCCGCGATCCCGGCATCTGGCGGCGCGGCATCATCCTCGCGCTTCTCGCCCTGCTGACCGCCTTCCTGATGATCCTTCACGCCCAGATCCCCAACACCATCGGCAACCTGGGCAGCCTCACCGAGACCTTCCTGCCCTGGCTCGGGCTGGTCGTCCCGCTGGTCCTCGTCCTCGGTCTCGTACGCCGCTCCGCCACCGCCCTGATCGCCCTGCTCCTGCCCGCGGTCGTCTGGCTCAACCTCTTCGGCGGCCTCATCACCGACAAGTCGGGCGGCGGCGGTGACCTCATGGTCGCCACCCACAACGTCAACGCGGACAACCCCGATCCGGAGGGCACCGCCGCCGACCTGGCGGAGTCGGGCGCGGACGTCATCGCGCTGGAGGAGCTGAAGGCCGGCGCCGTCGAGACGTACGAGAAGGGTCTGGCGGGCACGTACAAGTACCACTCCGTACAGGGCACCGTCGGGCTCTGGAGCAAGTACCCGCTGAGCGCCACCAAGCCGGTCGGCATCCGGCTGGGCTGGGTCCGCGCGATGCGCTCCACCGTCGCCACCCCGCACGGCCCGGTCGCCGTCTATGTGGCGCACCTGCCGTCCGTACGGGTCAAGCTGCACGCCGGGTTCACCGCCAACCAGCGCGACAAGAGCGCCGACGCGCTGGGCGAGGCCATCGGTGACGAGCCGCTGGAGCGGGTCATCCTCCTCGGCGACCTCAACGGCACGATGAACGACCGCGCCCTCAAGGCCGTCACCGCCCAGATGCGCTCGACCCAGGGCGCGGCGGGCGACGGGTACGGCTTCTCCTGGCCCGCCGCGTTCCCGCTGGCCAGGATCGACCAGATCATGGTCAAGGGCGTCGAACCGACCTCGTCGTGGTCGCTGCCCAGGACGGGCAGCGACCATCTGCCGCTCGCCGCCCGGGTCGAACTGCGCTGAGCGGCCGACCCGCCCGGCGTCCGGCCTCCGGCGCCGAGTGATGCACCGCACGCAATACGGCGTTCATCTGCCGGAATACATGACCTGAGAGACTTTGTTCCGCAGGGGTACTAACCAATACGGCCCCTGCGGACCCGCGCCCTCGCGGCTCGTGCGCCCCCTGTGGCTCTGCCCCCGTGGAAAGGCTGTCTCTGTCATGCCCCTGGCTCTGCTCGCCCTCGCCGTGAGCGCCTTCGGCATCGGTACCACCGAGTTCGTCATGATGGGCCTGCTGCCCAATGTCGCGGGCGATCTGGGCACGTCCGTGCCCACCGCCGGCTACCTCGTCTCGGCGTACGCGATCGGCGTCGTCATCGGCGCCCCGCTGCTCACCGCCGTCGGCTCCCGCATCCCGCGCAAGCGGATGCTCCTGCTGCTGATGGGCCTCTTCATCGTCGGCAACCTCGCCTCCGCGCTCGCCCCCGGCTTCGGCTGGCTGCTGGCGGGCCGGGTCCTCGCGGGACTGCCGCACGGCGCGTTCTTCGGCGTCGGCGCGGTCGTCGCCGCCCAACTGGTCCGGGAGGGCCGGCAGGCGCGCGCCGTGGCCACCATGTTCCTCGGCCTGACCGTCGCGAACATCGTCGGCGTCCCCGCCGCCACCCTGCTCGGCCAGCACCTCGGCTGGCGCGCCACCTTCCTGGTGGTCACCGTCATCGGCCTGGTCGCGCTCGCCGCGCTGGCCCGGCTCGTACCGTACGTACCCGTGGACGCCCAGCAGGACGTGCGCCGCGAGGTGCGCGCCCTCGGCAACCGGCAGGTGCTGCTCGGCCTCGCCACCGCCGTCCTCGGCTTCGGCGGCGTCTTCGCCGTCTACTCCTACCTCGCGTCGATGACGACCGAGGTCATGGGCTTCGGGGAGTCCTCCGTCACCCTCGTCCTCGCCCTCTTCGGCATCGGCATGACGCTCGGCGCGCTGGCGGCGGGCCCGCTGACCGACCGGGCGCTGCGCCCCACGCTGTACGGGTCGCTCGCCACCCTCGCCCTGGTCCTGGTCGCGTTCCGCTTCACGGTGCACGTGCAGTGGGCGGCGCTGGTGACCGTCGTCGTCCTGGGCGCGGTCGGCTTCATGACGACCACGCCGCTCCAGATGCTGGTCATGCAGAAGGCCAGGCACGCCCCCACGCTCGCCTCGGCCTCGAACCACTCGGCGTTCAACCTCGCCAACGCGGGCGGCGCGTGGCTCGGCGGCATGGCGATCGCCGCGGGCTGGGGCTGGATGTCCCCGACGCTGGTCGGCGCGGTCCTCGCGGTCCTCGGCCTGGCGGTCGCGGTCACGGCGGGGCTCCTCGACCGGGGCGGCCGGGGTGGCCGGGGCGGCCACGACCCGGCGCCCGAGGCCTCCCGCGTCGTCGCCTCCGGCGGCACACCGGCCGAGGCGGTCACGGAACACGTCTGAACCGGTCGCCGGGCCCTCCCGGTGACCGCTCGCGTGATCAGACCCGCTCGCGCCAGTGGTTGGTGATCGGCAGGCGCCGGTCCTTGCCGAAGCCCTTCGCCGAGATCTTGGTGCCCGGCGGGTACTGGCGTCGCTTGTACTCCGCCGTGTCCACCATCCGCAGCGTCTTCGCCACCATCTCCGGGTCGAAGCCCGCCGCGACGATCGCGTCCATGCCCTGGTCGCGGTCGACGTACAGCTCCAGGATCCGGTCCAGCACGTCGTAGTCGGGCAGCGAGTCCGTGTCGACCTGGCCGGGCCGGAGCTCGGCGCTGGGCGGCTTCGAGATGGACGCCTCGGGGATCGGCGGGGTCTGGCCGCGCTCCTCGGCGGCGCGGTTGCGCCACCGGGCGAGCCGGAAGACCGACGTCTTGTAGACGTCCTTGATCGGGCCGTACGCGCCGACGGCGTCGCCGTACAGCGTCGAGTACCCGACCGCCAGCTCGGACTTGTTGCCCGGCGCGAGCACGATCTGCCCCTCCTGGTTGGAGAGCGCCATCAGCATCGTGCCGCGCAGCCGCGCCTGGAGGTTCTCCTCCGCGAGCCCGGTGAGCCCGAGCGACCCCATGTACGCGTCGAACATCGGCTCGATCGGGTGCGTACGGAAGTTGAGCCCCGTACGGCGCGCCAGCTCGGCCGCGTCGCCCTTGGAGTGGTCCGAGGAGTACTTGGACGGCATGGAGACCCCGTACACGTGCTGCGCGCCGAGCGCGTCGCACGCGATGGCGGCCACCAGCGCCGAGTCGATCCCGCCGGAGAGCCCGATCAGGACGGAGCGGAAACCGTTCTTGGCGGCGTACGCGCGCAGCCCCACGACCAGCGCCGAGTACACCTCCTCGTCGTCGTCGAGACGGTCCGCGTAACCGCCGGTCAGCTCCGGCTCGTAGGCCGGCAGCGGGTCCTCGGAGAGGACGACCCGGTCGATCCGCAGCCCGTCGTCGACGACGCCCTCCACCGGCTCCGGCGACGCGGCGGGCAGATCGAGGTCCAGGACGACCGAGCCCTCCGCGAACTGCGGCGCGCGCGCCACGACCTCGCCGTCCTTGTCGACCACGATCGAGTCGCCGTCGAAGACCAGCTCGTCCTGGCCGCCGATCATCGCGAGGTACGCGGTCGTGCAGCCGGCCTCCTGGGCCCGCTTGCGGACCAGCTCCAGGCGGCTGTCGTCCTTCTCGCGCTCGTACGGCGAGGCGTTGATCGACAGCAGCAGCCCGGCCCCGGCGGCGCGGGCGGCCGGCACGCGCCCGCCCTCCTGCCAGAGGTCCTCGCAGATGGCGAGCGCGACATCCACGCCGTGCACCCGCAGGACGGGCATCGTGTTGCCCCGCACGAAGTACCGGAACTCGTCGAAGACGCCGTAGTTCGGCAGGTGGTGCTTGGCGAAGTTGAGCACCACCTCGCCGCGGTGCAGCACGGCGGCGGCGTTGCGCGGGGCGCCCGCGGGCTGCCCGAACCGCGGCTGGGCCGACTCGGAGCGGTCGAGATAGCCGACGACGACGGGCAGCTCCCCGAAGCCCTCCTCGGCGAGCCGGGCGGCGAGCGCGCGCACGGCGGCCCGGGAGGCCTCGACGAAGGACGGCCGCAGGGCCAGGTCCTCGACGGGGTAGCCGGTCAGCGCCATCTCGGGGAACGCGACGAGATGCGCTCCCTGCTCGGCGGCGTGCCGGGTCCAGTGCACGATCGCCTCGGCGTTCGCGGTGAGATCACCGACGGTCGAGTCGATCTGATTCAGGGCGAGACGTAGTTGAGGCACGCCGTCCAGTGTAATCGTCTGTCTGACGCGATGTCCTGGGCCGCGGGTGTGGGGCGGACCACTCCCCGCGGGCGGACCACTCCCCGCGGGCGGACCGCTCTTCGGGGACTGACCGCTTCCCGGTGGCGGATCCGGCCCACCGCCCGGCGCCCGGGAGCCGTGGTCAGCGGCCCGCGTAGACCTGTTCCGCCCACGCGGCGATCTGGATCTCGGTGAGGTGCCGCGCCAGATCGGACTCGCTGATCATCCCGACGAGGCGCTTGTCCTCGATCACCGGGAGCCGGCGGATCCGGTGGCTCTGCATCTCCTGCAGCACCTCCTCCACGTCCGCGTCCGAGTCGATCCACCGCGGCGTGCCGTGCGCCATCTCGCCCGCCGTCGTCTGCGCCGGGTCATGGCCGCGCGCCACACAGCCGACGACGATGTCGCGGTCCGTGAGGATGCCGGTCAGGCGCTCCTCGGAGTCGGCGATGGGCAGCGCGCCGACGTCCAGCTCGCGCATGAGCTGCGCCGCGCGGTCGAGGGTCTCGTGCGCCGGGATCCACCGGGCGCCGGAATGCATGATGTCCTTGGCCGTGGTCATGGGTGCTCAGCCTCCTGCTCCTGAGTGCGGTGCTGTCGTGCTGTCGCCGTCCGCCCCGAGCCAGAACCATCATGGTGCGTCCGTTCGGGGGACGCGACCGCACGCACCCGAACGGGGGAGCCGGGGCCGTCCGCTGCCGGGCGGTACCGCCCGGCAGCGGATCCGTCAGCACCTCAGGAGCGCGCCTTCGCGCCGCGCGCCGCGAGCAGGTCCGCCATCAGGGACATCTCCGACTGCTGCGCCGCGACCATCCCCTCCGCCAGGCTCTTCTCCGTACCGTCGGAGCAGAGCCGCACGCAGCCCTCCGCCATGGAGACGCCGCCCTTGTGGTGGTCGGTCATGAGCTGGAGGTAGAGGACCTCGGCCGCCTTGCCGCGGGCCTTGCGGAGCTGGTCCAGCTCCGTCTTCGTGGCCATGCCCGGCATCAGCGAACCGTCGTGGGCCTCATGGCCCCCCTGGCCCGCGTCGCCGTGATCCATGCCCTCCATGTCCTCCATGCCGGACGCGCCCTCGGTGTCCCCCGCGCCGTGCATCCACGCCATGGGCTCCGTACCGGCCTCCACCTTGGGCAGCCCCCACATGTCCAGCCACCCCAGCAGCATGCCGCGCTGGTTCGCCTGGGTGTTGGCGATGTCGTACGCCAGCCGGCGCACCTCCTCGTCGTCCGTGCTGTCCCGCACGATGAAGGACATCTCCACGGCCTGCTGGTGGTGGACGGCCATGTCCCGGGCGAAGCCCGCGTCCGCGGACTCCGACGAGGGCGTACGGGAGGCCGGCGACGTGCCGTCGTCCCGCGCGGCGGAGGCGACCGTGGCCGTACCGGCGAAGACCAGCGCCAGTACGACGGCGGTGATCGCCACCCACTGCGTACGGGTGACGGACCGCCTGGGGGCGTCGTCCGCGCCGCTCACTGCGCGCCCATTCCACCCGTGCAGGCGGCGCCCGGCTCGGGGGTCTGCTCGCCCTGCACGTACTTGGTGAGGAACTGGCCGACGCGCGAGTCCGACGCGCTGTCCACCGAGACCTGCTTGCCCCAGGCGCTGAGCATGATCGTGCCGTCCTGGTCCTTGACCGGGCTCATCAGCGTGTACGGGGTCTTGCCGACCTTGTCGGCGAGCGCCTTCACGTCCTCGTCCGACGCCTTGTCGTTGTACGTGACCCAGACCGCGCCGTGCTCCAGCGAGTGCACCGCGTTGACGTCGGGGATCGCCTCCTTGTAGACGTCACCGTCGCAGTTCATCCAGACCTGGTTGTGGTCACCGCCCACCGCCGGCGTCATCGGGTACTTCACCGCCTCGGTGACATGGTTGCGGCCCAGCTTCTTGGCGTCCCAGGACTTCTCCTCCTTGACGGGCGCCGCGGCGGCGGCCTTCTCCGCCTCCTTCTTGTCGGACTCCTTGTTGAGCGCGTACGCGCCGAAGCCGACGAGACCGACCACCACGACGGCGCTCACCGTGATCGTGATGATGCGGCTGCGCCGCTCGCGGGCCCGCTCGGCGCGGCGCATGGCCTCTATTCGGGCCTTGCGGTCGGCTGACTGGGACTTGGAACCCATGATGTTTTCGTCCTTCTGGGGGATGACTGCGGATCGCGGAAAACGCTGAACGCGAACGTGGAGCGTGGAACACGGTGCGGGGCCCGGGCCCGGCTACGTCCGCAGTACTTGAAGGACGTGGAGGTCCGGCGCGCGGGCGAGCGCGCCGGGACGGGGCGCCCGGCCGGTGGGGCGCGGTGGTTCGAGGTACGGGTGCTGGGCGCCGACGGCGGGCTCCGCGGCGGGCGGCGGCACGGTGAGCACGGCCGCGCTCAGGTGCGGGAAGAGCCCGCAGTCGCCGTGGCGGTACGGGCAGACGTACTGGGAGTCCCCGGCGCGCGGCGGTTCGGCCGCGCCGACCGCCCAGGGGCCGGCCACGGCGGTGGCGGCCGCGTCCCGGTGGTGCCCGGGCGGCCCGCCCGGGCCGGTGCCCAGACAGACGAAGAGCGCGGCCAGCAGCGTCGCCACGGCGCTCAGCAAGGCCGTGGGACGCGTGGTGCGTATGTGGCCGATGCGGCCGCGCTGCTGTCCCCCCATGGGGCCAGATCGTAGTGCGTGACGGCCGGGAGCAGCAGTGCGGCTGCCACGAGGGGTCCGTACGGCTGCCACACTGGGTCCGTGCGGCTGCCACGAGGGGTCCGTACGGCCCGGCCGGCCGCTGTGTCCTGGCCTTGTACCGCCGTCGATACGGTATGAAACGGTCCCGCCCATTCGGTCACGGGCACGATACAAAGAAGCATGGCCGAACAGAAGGGCAAGGCGGAGCAAGCTCCTGCCGACGTCGACGCGGTGACACACGCGGTGCTGACCGCGTCCCGGCTGCTCGTCGCCATCTCCGCCCGTTCCCTCGCCGCCATGGGGGAGCGGGTCACGCTGCCCCAGTTCCGTCTTCTCGTGGTTCTCTCCACGCACGGCGACGCCAAGCTCGTATCGGTCGCCGACCGGCTCGGGGTGAACCCGTCCACCGCCATGCGCATGCTCGACCGGCTGATCGCGGCGGGCCTGGCGACCCGGGAGAGCAACCCCGGCAACCGCCGGGAGACGGTGCTGCGGCTCACCCCGGAGGGCCACTCCCTGGTCGAGCGGGTCACGGCCGTACGCCACCGGGAGATCTCGGCGATCGTCGAGCGCCTCACCCCCGAGCAGCGCTCGTCCCTGGTCGGGGCGCTCACCGCGTTCACGGAGGCGGGCGGGGAGCCCTCCGTACCCGGTGACGAGGGGGAGCCGTACCCGCTGGGCTGGTCCGACACCCCCACCCGGTGACGACGCGGAATCGATCTTCCTCACCGGGGATTGCCGTCACCTGTTTCATGGGCACCACCTGGGCAGGCACTATGGGCGGGTACCCGTACACGCGCACGACGCGGAGCGTTGGACGGGGGTTCGCAACGCGCCGGAAATCGTGTGGTGGGATGCTCATGTGCCCCAACGTGCCCCGCGACATGGGAGCAGGTGGCCTGACCAGCAAGGATGGGTAGGATTATGGATAAGCAGCAGGAATTCGTGCTCCGTACGCTGGAGGAGCGCGACATCCGATTCGTGCGGCTCTGGTTCACCGATGTGCTCGGTTTCCTGAAGTCGGTCGCCGTCGCGCCCGCGGAGCTGGAGCAGGCCTTCGACGAGGGCATGGGCTTCGACGGATCCGCGATCGAGGGATTCGCCCGCGTCTACGAGTCCGACATGATCGCCAAGCCCGATCCGGGCACCTTCCAGATCCTCCCCTGGCGCGCCGAGGCCCCCGGCACGGCCCGGATGTTCTGCGACATCCTCATGCCGGACGGCTCGCCGTCCTTCGCGGACCCGCGCTACGTCCTCAAGCGCATGCTCGCCAAGACCTCGGACCTGGGGTTCACCTTCTACACCCACCCCGAGATCGAGTTCTTCCTCCTGAAGGACAAGCCGGTCGACGGCACCCGGCCCACCCCGGCCGACAGCTCCGGCTACTTCGACCACACCCCGCAGAACGTGGGCATGGACTTCCGCCGCCAGGCGATCACCATGCTGGAGTCCATGGGCATCTCGGTGGAGTTCAGCCACCACGAGGGCGCCCCCGGCCAGCAGGAGATCGACCTGCGGTACGCGGACGCGCTCTCCACGGCGGACAACATCATGACGTTCCGCCTGGTCATGAAGCAGGTCGCGCTGGAGCAGGGCGTGCAGGCGACGTTCATGCCGAAGCCGTTCTCGGAGTACCCGGGCTCGGGCATGCACACCCACCTCTCCCTCTTCGAGGGCGACCGGAACGCGTTCTACGAGTCGGGCGCCGAGTACCAGCTCTCGAAGGTCGGCCGCTCCTTCATCGCCGGGCTGCTCAAGCACGCGGCGGAGATCTCGGCCGTCACCAACCAGTGGGTCAACTCCTACAAGCGCATCTGGGGCGGCTCCACCCGCACGGCGGGCTCGGGCGGCGAGGCTCCCTCGTACATCTGCTGGGGCCACAACAACCGCTCGGCGCTGATCCGCGTCCCGATGTACAAGCCCGGCAAGACGGGCTCCGCCCGCGTCGAGGTCCGCTCCATCGACTCGGGGGCCAACCCCTACCTGACGTACGCGGTGCTGCTCGCCGCCGGCCTCAAGGGCATCGAGGAGGGGTACGAACTCCCGGCGGGCGCCGACGACGACGTCTGGGCGCTCTCCGACGCCGAGCGCCGCGCGATGGGCATCGAGCCGCTGCCGCAGAACCTGGGCGAGGCGATCTCCCTGATGGAGCGCAGCGAACTGGTGGCGGAGACGCTGGGGGAGCACGTCTTCGACTTCTTCCTCCGCAACAAGAAGCAGGAGTGGGAGGAGTACCGCTCCGAGGTCACCGCCTTCGAGCTGAAGAAGAACCTGCCCGTGCTGTAAGCCGGCGCCGTGCCCGCCGACGGGTCCGGGCGGCCGGCTTCCGGGGCGGTTCCGGCGGCGCGCCGGGGCTCATCGGCCGGTGCGCCGACGGGAGATCGAGCCGCCCGGCCCCGGACCGGACCGGCGGCGGTCTTCCGCCACCGCCTGCGACTAGGCTCGATCTCCGGGATCGCAGCCACCGGGACCGGGCCCGGCCGGGAGGGGACCGGCCGGGCCCGGTCCCCGGTGGTCGATCGGGCGGATGCCGAGCTGACAGGAGACGGCGACATGACCATGCCGGGACGCAGAAGCAGTACGTTCACCCGACTGCTGCGGCACGGTTTCACCGACCCCTCCGCCGCGGAGCGGCTGCTCGACGTCCCGGAGATGGCGCCCGTACGCTCCGCCCCCCTGCTGCTCGACGCGCTCGGCCAGACCGCCGACCCGGATCTCGCGCTGCGCGGGCTGGTCCGGGTGGCCGAGGCGGCCGAGCCGGAGGACCGGCGGGTCCTGCTCGACACCGTGATCGCCGCGAAGCCCCTGCGGGACCGGCTGCTCGGGGTGCTCGGCGCCTCCGAGGCGCTCGGCGACCATCTCGCCAGGCACCCCGAGGACTGGCAGGTCCTGGTCACCTACGAGCTGGCGGACCTGCACCCCGGCGTCGAGGAGTTCGAACACGGCCTCGCCGAGGCGAAGGACGCCGTCTCGCTGCGGATCGCCTACCGCCGCTCCCTGCTGGCCATCGCGGCCCGGGACGTCTGCGGCACGGCCGACGTCGCCCAGATCGCCGCCGAGCTGGCGGACCTGGCGACGGCGACCCTCCGCGCCGCCCTCGCGATCGCCAAGGCCGCCGCGCCCGAGGACGCCGCCGCCTGCCGGCTCGCGGTCATCGCCATGGGCAAGTGCGGCGGCCACGAGCTGAACTACGTCTCCGACGTGGACGTCATCTTCGTCGGCGAACCCCCGCTGGGCGCCGACGAGGCAGACGGGACGAAGAGCGCCGTGCAGGCCGCCACCCGCCTCGCCTCCCACCTCATGCGGATCTGCTCCGAATCCACCGCCGAGGGAACCATCTGGCCCGTCGACGCCAACCTCCGCCCCGAAGGGCGCAACGGACCGCTCGTACGGACCCTCAGCAGCCATCTCGCCTACTACCAGCGCTGGGCGAAGACCTGGGAGTTCCAGGCGCTCCTCAAGGCCCGCCCCGTCGCCGGGGACCCGGTCCTCGGCGCCGACTACATCGACGCCGTCTCCCCGCTGGTCTGGCAGGCCTCCGAACGCGACCACTTCGTCCCCGACGTGCAGAAGATGCGCCGCCGCGTCATCGACAACATCCCCGCCGGCCAGGCCGAACGCGAACTCAAGCTCGGCCCCGGCGGGCTGCGCGACGTCGAATTCGCCGTACAGCTCCTCCAGTTGGTGCACGGCCGCAGCGACGCCTCCCTGCGCGGCGGCTCCACGCTCGAAGCCCTCGACGCGCTCGCGGCCGGCGGCTACGTGGGCCGCGCGGACGCCGCCCAGCTCGACGAGGCGTACCGCTTCCTGCGCGCCATGGAGCACCGCATCCAGCTCTACCGGCTGCGCCGCACCCATCTCGTCCCCGAGGACGAGGCGGACCTGCGCCGCCTCGGCCGCTCGCTCGGGCTGCGCGGCGACCCCGTCGCCGAACTCGACCGGGCCTGGCGGCGGCACGCCTCGGCCGTCCGCCGGCTGCACGAGAAGCTTTTCTACCGGCCGCTGCTCGACGCGGTCGCCCAGCTCGCACCCGGCGAGATCCGGCTCTCCCCGAAGGCGGCCGGGCAGCGGCTCGAAGCGCTCGGCTACGCGGACCCGGTCGCCGCGCTCCGCCATCTGGAGGCGCTGTCGTCCGGGGTGAGCCGCAAGGCCGCCATCCAGCGGACGCTGCTGCCGGTGCTGCTCGGCTGGTTCGCCGACTCCGCCGACCCCGACGCCGGGCTGCTCGGCTTCCGCAAGGTCTCGGACGCCCTCGGCAAGACCCCCTGGTACCTGCGGCTGCTGCGGGACGAGGGCGCCGCCGCAGAGAACCTCGCCCGCGTCCTGTCGGCCGGGCGGCTCGCCCCCGATCTGCTGCTGCGCGCCCCCGAGGCCGTGGCCATCCTCGGCGACCCGGGCGGGCTGACCCCGCGCGGCCGCGACCACCTCGAACAGGAGGTCCTCGCGGCGGTCGGCCGCGCGGAGACCGCCGAGGGCGCCGTCACCTTCGCGCGCGGAGTCCGCAGGCGGGAGCTGTTCCGTACGGCGGCGGCCGACCTGATCGGCTCGTACGGCACGGAGGAGTCCCCCGCCGAGGAGGACCCCGGCGCCCTCGTCGACCGGGTCGGCAACGCGGTCACCGACCTCAACGCCGCCACGATCGCGGCGGCCCTGCGCGCCGTCGTCCGCGACCAGTGGGGCGACACCCTGCCCACCCGGTTCGCGGTCATCGGGATGGGCCGCTTCGGCGGGCACGAACTCGGGTACGGCTCCGACGCGGACGTCCTCTTCGTCCACGAGCCGCGCGACGGCGTGAGCGAGCACGAGGCCGCCCAGGCCGCGAACGCGGTGGTCGCCGAGATGCGCAGGCTGCTCCAGGTCCCCACCTCCGACCCGCCGTTGCTGATCGACGCGGACCTGCGGCCGGAGGGCAAGAGCGGCCCGATGGTCCGTACGCTCGCCTCCTACGCCGCGTACTACCGGCGCTGGTCGCTGGTGTGGGAGAGCCAGGCGCTGCTGCGCGCCGAACCGATGGCGGGCGACGCGGAGCTGGCACGCCGCTTCATCCGGCTCGTCGACCCGCTGCGGTATCCGGAACGGGGCCTCGGCGAGGACGCGGTACGGGAGATCCGCCGGCTCAAGGCGCGGATGGAGTCGGAGCGGCTGCCGCGCGGCGCCGACCCGACGCTCCACACCAAGCTGGGCCGCGGCGGCCTCTCCGACGTCGAGTGGACGGTACAGCTCCTTCAGATGCGGCACGCCTGGGAGGTGCCGGGGCTGCGGACCACCCGGACCCGCGCGGCCCTGGCGGCGGCGCACGCGGCGGGACTCCTCGGCGCGCAGGAGGCGGCCGTCCTGGACGAGGCGTGGGTCCTGGCGACCCGGGTGCGCAACGGCGTGATGCTGGTCCGGGGCAGGCCCGGCGACACCTTCCCGTCGGACAGCCGCGAGATGGGCGCGATGGGCCGCTACCTGGGCTACGCCCGCGTACCGGAGCGGCAGCCCGCCGATCCGCAGCACACCGCCAACGGCCTCGGCGCGGTCAACGGGCCGGCCGCCGCCAATGGCCTCGGTGCCGCCAACGGTCCCTACCCCAACGGGTACGGCGGCGTCAGCGGCGGCATGCTGGACGACTACCGGCGCACCACGCGCAGGGCGCGGGCGGTGATGGAGGAGCTGTTCTACGGGGCGCCCTGACGTGGCCGCCCGCGGTCGTCCGCGGCCCGGCGCGGCAGGTGGTGCGGCAGCGCCCCGTACCAGAGGTACGAGACCGTGAAGCCGAACGCCAGGCAGAGCATGCCGCCCACCGCGTCCAGCCAGAAGTGGTTGGCCGTGGCGACGATGACCACCAGGGTGGCCGCCGGGTAGAGCAGGCCCAGGATCTTCGCCCAGGGCGCCGACGCGACGGCGAAGATGGTCAGGCCGCACCAGAGGGACCAGCCGATGTGCATCGACGGCATCGCCGCGTACGGGTTCGACATGTTCTTCAGGTTGCCCGAGGCCATCGAGCCCCAGGTCTCGTGAAGGACGACCGTGTCGATGAAGTGCCCGCCGGACATCAGCCGCGGCGGCGCCAGCGGATACAGGTAGTAACCGAGCAGGGCCACGGCGGTGGTCGCGAAGAGGGTCAGCCGGGCGGCGGAGTACCGGCCCGGATGACTGCGGAAGAGCCAGACGAGCACACCGATCGTGACGACGAAATGCAGTGTGGCGTAGTAGTAGTTCATGGCCACGATCAGCCACGTCACCGAATTCAGGGCGTGGTTGACGCTCTGTTCCACGGCGATGCCGAGGGTCTTCTCCGCCTGCCAGATCCAGTCGGCGTTCTTCAGTGCCTGGGTGCGCTGCTCGGGGACCGCGTTGCGGATGAGGGAGTACGTCCAGTAACTGACCGCGATCAGCAGGATCTCGAACCAGATGCGCGGGCGGCGCGGCGAGCGCAGCTGCCCCAGCCGCCGGGGCCGTACCTCGGAGACGGCCGAGGCGCTCGGGGCCGCGGGGGTGGCCGGTGCGGGCTCCCGCGGTGCCGTCCGGTCCGTTTCGGGGGCCGTTGTCGGCTCCGTGTTCGGGGCCGTGTCCGGCTCCGTCTCCGGGTTCGCGTGTGTGTCCGTGACCGTGACCGCCTCCGTCGCCTGCGCCCCCGGGGCCGCTTCGTCCGCGGTGGGTGACGGCGTGGGGAACGGGGTGGCCGTGCGGCCTTCCTCTGCCTTTACCGTCGATTCACCCATAGGGCGAGAGTCTGCCAGATTCCTCACCCTCGACCGATCATCCCTCGGACGGGTTCCGCCCGCATGTGCTCCGTCTCAGGGACGAGATCGCGACCCGGATATCCCTGGGGGTCCGGGGGCCGGACCAGAAGCGGTTGAACCGCGTACTACCAGCTCGGGCATGAACACGAACTCGCTGTGCGGGGCGGGCGTACCGCCGATCTCCTCCAGCAGCGTACGGACCGCGGCCTGGCCCATCGACGGCACCGGCTTGCGGATCGTCGTCAGCGGCGGGTCGGTGAAGGCTATGAGCGGCGAGTCGTCGAAGCCGACCACCGACAGGTCGCGCGGCACGTCGAGTCCGAGCCGGCGCGCGGCCCTGATCGCGCCGAGCGCCATCATGTCGCTCGCGCACACCACCGCCGTGCAGCCGCGCTCGATCAGCGCGGACGCCGCCGCCTGGCCGCCCTCCAGAGTGAAGAGCGACTGCTGGATCAGCTCGTCGGTCTGCGGCCCGGTCAGCCCCAGCAACTCCTGGACCGTGGCCCGGAAACCCTCGATCTTGCGGAGCACCGGGACGAACCGCTTGGGCCCGACCGCCAGCCCGATGCGCTGATGGCCCAGCGAGACGAGATGCGTCACCGCCAGCCGTACGGCCGCCCGGTCGTCCGGCGAGATGAACGGCGCCCTGACCTTCGGCGAGAAGCCGTCCACCAGGACGAACGGCACGCCCTGGGCGCCCAGCTTCTCGTAGCGCCGCATGTCGGCGGAGGTGTCCGCGTGCAGCCCCGAGACGAAGATGATGCCGGAGACGTCGCGTTCGACCAGCATCTCCGTCAGCTCGTCCTCGGTCGAGCCGCCGGGCGTCTGCGTGGCCAGTACGGGGGTGTACCCCTGCCGGGTCAGCGCCTGCCCGATGACCTGGGCGAGCGCCGGGAAGATCGGGTTCTCCAGCTCCGGCGTGATCAGGCCGACGAGCCCGGCGCTGCGGCGCCGCAGCCGTACGGGGCGTTCGTATCCGAGGACGTCGAGCGCGGCGAGTACGGACTCACGGGTGGTCGCGGCAACACCGGGCTTGCCGTTCAGAACGCGGCTGACCGTCGCTTCGCTGACCCCCGCCTGAGTTGCGATATCGGCAAGCCGTGCGGTCATGTGAGTGGACTGTACCGGTCGTCTGTCGGATTGCCCACCGGGCGTGGCGAGCGCGGGACCGGCCGGCGCGCGGCAAGTTCTTGCAAGTTCTTGCGAAACCTTCCTGCGGCGCGGTTGACGCGCTTCCGTGGGGGCGGGGACCCTGGTCGCCGGTGGGTGACGGGGATCGGTGGAGCCGTCAAGGGTGAGCGGCGAAATCGACAGGACACATGCCGGTAACGATCGGCGGACCTTGCAGAAATATTCCGCAAGGTCTTTCGGCCTTCTTGCATCGCTGTTACGTTCACGTCCGACCGGGCGCCGCGACGGAGCGGTACGGCAGTTGAAGGAGTTCGGATGCGACGTGGCATAACGGCCACCGCCCTGGCCGCGATCCTGGCCCTCGCGGCGACCGCCTGTGGCGGCGACGGGGGTTCCGGCGGCTCGAAGAGTTCGGGCGGCGAGCTCTCGGGGACGGTCACGTGGTGGGACACCTCGACCGTCGGCAGCGAGGACAAGGTGTTCAAGAAGCTCGCCGAGGGGTTCCAGGAGAAGCACCCCAAGGTCGAGGTCAAGTACGTCAACGTGCCGTTCGGCGACGCCCAGAACAAGTTCAAGAACGCCGCCCAGTCCGGCTCCGGCGCCCCCGACGTGATCCGCTCCGAGGTCGCCTGGACCCCCGAGTTCGCCGATCTCGGCTATCTCGCGCCCCTCGACGGCACCCCGGCGCTCAAGGACGAGAAGGACTTCCTGCCGCAGGCCGCCGCCTCCACGGAGTACGACGGCAAGACGTACGCGGCGCCCCAGGTCATCGACTCCATGGGCATCTTCTACAACAAGAAGATCTTCAAGGACGCGGGCGTCGAAGTCCCCAAGACGGTCGCCGAGTTGAAGACCGTATCGAAGACGATCAAGGAGAAGACCGGGAAGACCGGGCTCTACCTGCGCGGCGACGACGCCTACTGGTTCCTGTCGTTCCTGTACGGCGAGGGCGGCAACCTCGTCGACGCCGGATCCAAGACCGTCACCGTCGACAACCCGGCCGGCGTCAAGGCCATGAACGTCGTCAAGGACCTGGTCGACTCCGGCGCCGCCAAGACCGACGCCACCGACGGCTGGGAGAACATGCAGGCGTCGTTCAAGGACGGCGACGTCGCGATGATCATCAACGGCCCCTGGGCCGTGGCCGACACCTACGGCGGCGCGCAGTTCAAGGACAAGGCCAACCTGGGCATCGCGCCCGTACCGGCGGGCTCCGTCGCGCAGGGCGCCCCGCAGGGCGGCCACAACCTCGCGGTGTACGCGGGCTCCAAGAACCTGGACGCCTCCTACGCGTTCGTGGAGTACATGACCGCCGCGCAGAGCCAGGCGACCGTCGCCGAGCAGCTCAGCCTGCTCCCGACCCGTACCTCCGTCTACGCGATGCCCGGCGTCGCGGACAACGAGATCGTCGGGTTCTTCAAGCCGGTCGTCGACAAGGCCGTCGAGCGCCCCTGGATCCCGGAGACCGGCAGCCTGTTCGCGCCGCTGGTCACCGAGTACACCAAGGTCCTCACCGGCCAGAGCACCCCGGAGAAGGGCGTCGAGACCACCGGTGACGCCTACCGCAAGCTGCTCAAGGGCTGGAAGTAGCAGGAACAGCAGGAGAAAGGGAGGCCGGCTGATGGCCGTGCACACCACCGGCCAGTCGGTGGCGCGGGCCGCGGGCGACGAACTCGCCCGCGGCCGGGGCCGCGGCTCTGGCACGCCCGGCGCCACCGGGCCCGGGGGCCCGGCCGGGGGCCCGGGCGGCAGATTCCGCCGGGCACTGGCGACGCACTGGTACGCCTGGACCATGGTCACCCCGGTGGTCGTCGTGATCGGCGTGATCATCGGCTATCCGCTGGTCCGGGGCGTCTACCTGTCGCTCACCGACGCCAACGAGCGCAACGTCGAACGCAGCATCGGCGTCAACCACCTTCCCGCCACCTACGAGTTCGTCGGGCTGGACAACTACACCGCGGCCCTGACGGGCGACCAGTTCCTGTCCACCCTGGGCTGGACCCTGGTCTGGTCGGTCTCCTGCGTCGGCCTCACCTTCGGCCTCGGCCTGGCCCTCGCGAACATCCTCAACCGCCGGATCGCGGGCCGCTCCCTCTACCGGATGCTGCTGATCCTGCCCTGGGCCGTGCCCGGCTTCGTCTCCGTCTTCGCCTGGCGCTTCCTCTACAACGAGGACCGCGGCTTCCTCAACAAGCTGCTCGCCGGCGGCGGCATCGACGCCGTGCCGTGGCTCAACGACCCGACGTGGGCGAAGTTCTCCGTCATCGCCGTCAACATCTGGCTCGGCGTGCCCTTCATGATGGTCGCGCTCCTCGGCGGACTCCAGTCCATCCCGGGGGAGATGTACGAGGCGGCCGAGATGGACGGTGCCAACGCCTGGCAGCGGTTCGTCCACATCACCATGCCGGGGCTGCGCTCCGTCAGCACGACGGTGATCCTGCTCTCCACCATCTGGACGTTCAACATGTTCCCGGTGATCTTCCTGCTGACCAGGGGAGGACCCGGCGACGCCACCCAGATCCTGGTCACCCAGGCGTACAAGTTCTCCTTCGAGATCAGCCCGCGCGACTTCGCGCAGTCCTCCACCTGGGGCGTGCTGATCCTCGTCCTCCTGATGCTCTTCGCCGCGGTCTACCGGCGAGTCCTCCGCAAGCAGGGAGATACGTGGTGACCACCGCCCCGGCCCCGGAATCCGCCGTCTCCGAAGCCCCGGCCACCGGCACGGCCCCCGCCCCCGTCACCGGAGCCCGGGGCCGTCGTTCCCCCGCGGCCTCCGTCGCGCTGCACGCCACCCTCACCGTGGCGTCGGTGATCGCGGTCTTCCCCGTGCTGTGGGTCCTGCTGACCTCGCTCAAGCCCGCGAGCTACGCGACCACCACGGACTTCTTCAAGGACACCACGTTCGAGAACTACACCAACCTGCTGCGGGACACCCCGTTCCTCACCTGGTTCGGCAACTCGCTGCTCATCGCGGGCCTCACCACCGTGCTCGGCGTCTTCGTCGCCGCCACCACCGGCTACGCCGTCAGCCGGTTCCGCTTCCCCGGCAAGCGCGGGCTGATGTGGACGCTGCTGATCACCCAGATGTTCCCGGTCGCCGTCCTCATCGTGCCGATCTACAACATCATGTCGGGGCTCGGGCTCCTCAACAATCCGACCGGCCTCGTCATCACGTACCTCACCATCGCCGTGCCGTTCTGCGCCTGGATGATGAAGGGCTTCTTCGACACCATCCCCCGGGAGATCGACGAATCCGGGATGGTGGACGGGCTCACCCCCTTCGGCACCTTCTTCCGGCTGATCCTGCCGCTCGCGCGCCCTGGGCTCGCGGTCACCGCGTTCTACTCCTTCATCACCGCGTGGGGCGAGGTCGCGTACGCCTCCGCCTTCATGGTCGGCGACGAGAACCTGACCCTCGCCGGCGGCCTCCAGAAGTTCGTCAACCAGTACGGCGCCCAGTGGGGCCCGATGACCGCCGCGTCCGTGCTGATCGCCGTCCCGGCGGCCCTCGTCTTCCTCTTCGCCCAGCGCCATCTCGTCACCGGGATGTCGGCGGGCGCGGTCAAGGGCTGACGGGAGAACCCGGTGACCCGGTCACCCAGCAAGCCCGTAAGCGCGCCGCCCGTTACCGCGGCCTTCGGACACTCCAGGCCACCCGCCCCCAGACACTCCAGGGACGACATGACCCAGCACCTCGCTGCCCCTCTCTCCGGCACGTCCGACGACGCCCCGGGCCACCGCCACGGCTGGTGGCAGGACGCGGTGATCTACCAGGTCTATCCACGTAGTTTCGCCGACGGCAACGCCGACGGAATGGGCGATCTCGACGGAGTACGCCGCCGCCTCCCGTACCTGAGGGAACTGGGCGTCGACGCCGTCTGGCTCAGCCCCTTCTACGCGTCCCCACAGGCCGACGCCGGCTACGACGTCGCCGACTACCGCGCCATCGACCCCATGTTCGGCACCCTCCTCGACGCCGACGCGCTGATCCACGACGCCCACGCGCTGGATCTGCGGGTCATCGTCGACCTGGTGCCCAACCACTCCTCCGACGCGCACGACTGGTTCCGCCGGGCGCTGCGCGAGGGCCCGGGATCCCCGCTGCGCGAGCGGTACCACTTCCGGCCGGGGAAGGGCGCGCACGGCGAACTCCCGCCCAACGACTGGGAGTCCGTCTTCGGCGGCCCCGCCTGGACTCGTACCACCGACCCCGACGGCACCCCCGGCGACTGGTATCTGCACCTCTTCGCCCCCGAGCAGCCGGACTTCAACTGGGACCACCCGGCCGTCGCCGACGAGTTCCGCTCCATCCTGCGCTTCTGGCTCGACATGGGCGTCGACGGCTTCCGCGTCGACGTCGCCCACGGCCTGGTCAAGGCGCCGGGACTGCCCGACCTCGGCGGCGCGGGCCGGCTCAGGCTGCTCGGCACCGCCGACGGCGGCACGCCCTTCTTCGACCAGGACGGCGTCCACGAGATCTACCGCCAGTGGCGCACCATCCTCGACGAGTACCCCGGCGACCGGATCGCCGTCGCCGAGGCCTGGACGCCGACCGTCGAGCGCACCGCCCACTACGTACGCCCCGACGAGCTGCACCAGGCGTTCAACTTCCAGTACCTGTCCACCTCGTGGGAGGGCGCGGCGCTGCGCGAGGTCATCGACCTCTCCCTCGCCGCCATGCGCCCCGTCGGCGCCCCCACCACCTGGGTGCTCTCCAACCACGACGTCACCCGGCACGCCACCCGCTTCGCGGGCCCGCCCGGCGCCGGCACCCAGACCCGGGAGCCCGGCGACCGTACGCTCGGACTGCGCCGGGCCCGCGCGGCGACGCTGCTGATGCTCGCCCTGCCCGGCTCCGCCTACATCTACCAGGGCGAGGAACTGGGGCTCCCCGACGTCACCGACCTGCCGGACGAGGCCCGGCAGGACCCGTCGTACTTCCGCGCCGACGGCCAGGACGGCTTCCGCGACGGCTGCCGGGTGCCCATCCCCTGGACCCGCGGGGGGAGTTCGTACGGCTTCGGCGAGGGCGGCAGCTGGCTGCCGCAGCCGGAGCAGTGGGGGGAGCTCTCCGTCGAGGCGCAGACCGGCGACCCTGCCTCCACGCTGGAGCTGTACCGGGCCGCGCTCGTCGTACGCAGGGAACACCCCGGGCTCGGCGCCGGCACGGACGTGGCGTGGCGGGACGCGCCCGAGGGCGTGCTGATCTTCGCCAGGGCCGGCTTCGTCTGCACCGTCAACACGACGGGGACGGCGGTACGGATCCCCGCCCCGGGCACGCGGCTGCTGGCGAGCGGACCGGTGGGCGCGGGGGAGACCGCCCCGGGCGCGGAGTTCGAGCTGCCGGCCGACACCACGGTGTGGTGGACGGTCTGAGCACCTGCCACGGCCTGAGCGCCTGCCACGGCCTGAGCGCCTGCCACGGTCTGAGCGCCCGCCACGGTCCGAGCGCCTGCCGCCGCTGACCGGCCCATCCCCAGAGACGCACCACCCGCACCACCAGCACGGCAAACCGTCACCCGCACCTCCCCCACCAGTGCTGTTGGAGGAATCATGGCTCGCAGACCCCTGGCGGCCGCGCTCGCCCTCGTGGCGGGCGCGGCGGCCGCCCTCACGGTCCCCACGGGGACCGCGCAGGCGGCGCCGCCCGGCAGCAAGGACGTCACGGCCGTTCTCTTCGAGTGGAAGTTCGACTCCATAGCCAAGGCGTGCACGGACACCCTCGGCCCCGCCGGCTACGGCTACGTACAGGTGTCGCCGCCCCAGGAGCACATCCAGGGCGGCCAGTGGTGGACCTCGTACCAGCCCGTCAGCTACAAGATCGCGGGCCGGCTCGGGGACCGCGCCGCCTTCTCGAACATGGTGAACACCTGCCACGCGGCAGGCGTCAAGGTCGTCGCCGACAGCGTCATCAACCACATGGCCGCCGGTGACGGCACCGGCACCGGCGGCACCTCGTACACCAAGTACAACTACCCGGGCATCTACTCGGGCGCCGACCTGGACGACTGCCGCGCCACCATCAGCAACTACGGCGACCGCGCCAACGTCCAGAACTGCGAACTCGTCGGCCTCGCCGACCTGGACACCGGCGAGGACTACGTACGCGGCCGGATCGCCGCGTACCTCAACGACCTGCTCTCGCTCGGCGTGGACGGCTTCCGCATCGACGCGGCCAAGCACATGCCCGCCGCCGACCTGGCCAACATCAAGAGCAGGCTGAGCGATCCGGGCGCCTACTGGAAGCAGGAGGCCATCTACGGGGCGGGCGAGGCGGTCTCGCCCGGCGAGTACCTCGGCACCGGGGACGTCCAGGAGTTCCGGTACGCCCGGGACCTCAAGCGGGTCTTCCTCAACGAGAACCTTGCCTATCTGAAGAACTTCGGTGAGGGCTGGGGGTACATGGCGTCGGGGAAGTCCGCCGTCTTCGTCGACAACCACGACACCGAGCGCGGCGGCGACACCCTCAGCTACAAGGACGGCGCGAACTACACGCTGGCCAATGTGTTCATGCTGGCCTGGCCGTACGGCTCGCCCGACGTGCACTCCGGGTACGAGTACACCGACCGCGACGCGGGCCCGCCCAACGGCGGTACGGTCAACGCCTGTTACAGCGACGGCTGGAAGTGCCAGCACGCCTGGCGCGAGATCTCGTCCATGGTCGGCTTCCGCAACACCACCCGGGGCCAGGCCGTCACCGACTGGTGGGACAACGGCGGCGACCAGATCGCCTTCGGCCGGGGTTCGGCGGGGTACGTGGCCCTCAACCACGAGGGCTCGGCACTGACCCGTACGTTCCAGACCTCCCTGCCGGGCGGCGCCTACTGCGACGTGCAGAGCGGGAAGGCGGTGACGGTCAACGGCTCGGGCCAGTTCACCGCGACGCTCGGCGCGAACACGGCGCTCGCACTCCACACCGGCGCGCGGAACTGCTCCGGTGGCGGCGGTACGGAGCCACAGCCGGGCTCCTCCGGGGCGTCCTTCGGCGTCAACGCGACGACGACGGTCGGACAGAACATCTACGTCACCGGTAACCAGTCCGCGCTGGCCAACTGGAGCACCGGCGGCGCGCCGAAGCTCGACCCGGCGGCCTACCCGGTGTGGAAGCTCGACGTGGCGCTCCCGGCGGGCACGACGTTCGAGTACAAGTACCTCCGCAAGGACGCGGCGGGCGCGGTGACCTGGGAGAGCGGCGCCAACCGCACGGCCACGGTGCCCGCGTCCGGCAAGGTCACACTGAACGACACCTGGCGCGGCTAGGCGTTCCGGCTCCGGCTCCGCCTTCCGCTGGTCGCGCGGTTCCCCGCGCGACCAGCGGCGTCGTCGAACCGCACCGGCCCGCGCGGGGCCGCCGTGGACACCTGCCTACAGCGCCGGACGGGCCGCATCCGTGGTCCGTCCGGCGCCTCACTCCCGTATCCCCGTTCACTTCCGCACCCCTGTTCACCTCCCCATCCCGAGGAGCCCTCGCGTGAAACGCCCGTCCCTGCGCGCCGCGGTGACCGCCGTCCTCGCCGCCGCCCTGTGCGCGGCGCTCGCGCCCGTACCGGCCACCGCCGCGCCCGCCTCCGTCTCCGCACCGGCGGCGGCCACCGCCGAGGCCCTGTGGATCGACGCGGGCACCGTCGTCTGGAAGGTCGCCGCCGCCCCCGGGAGCCGTCAGGAGCTGGCGTACGGCGACGGGCGGCTGCGGCTCGCGCCCGGCCGCCTCACCGACGCACAGCGGGCCCGGTTCCCGCACCTCGGGGCGTACCCGGCCTTCACCGTGGACCCCCGGGACCGCCCCCGCGCTCGTACGGCGCTGCGCGGCCAGGTCACCGCCGCCCAGCGCGCGGCCGACGGCACCCTCCTCGCCGCCACCGGTGTCCAGATCCAGGGCGTCCTGGACGACCTCTACAGCGTCCGCGCGGCCAAGGCGTCGCTCGGCCCGGTCTTCACCGGGGGCCGCCCCACCCTCTCCGTCTGGGCGCCGACCGCCCGTACCGTCTCCCTCGAACTCGGGGCCGGCGCCGACGCGCGTACGGTCCCGATGCGGCGCGACGACGCCTCCGGCGTCTGGTCGGTGCGCGGCCCCGCCTCCTGGGCGGGTGAGCCGTACCGGTACGCCGTGACCGTCTGGGCCCCGGCCGCGGGCCGGACCGTCACCAACAAGGTCACCGACCCGTACTCGACCGCGCTCACCACCGACTCGGCGCGCAGCCTCGTCGTCGACCTCGCCGATCCGCGGCTCGCGCCCGCCGGCTGGTCCACCCTGCGCAAGCCGGAGGCCGTACCGCTGCGCGACGCGCAGATCCAGGAGCTGCACGTCCGTGACTTCTCGGTCGCGGACCCCACCTCGCGCCACCCGGGCGGATACCTGGCCTTCACCGACACCGGGTCCGCCGGAATGCGGCACCTGCGGGCGCTCGCCGCCGCCGGGACCTCGTACGTCCATCTCCTCCCGGTCTTCGACATCGGCACCATCCCCGAGAAGAGGTCCGAACAGGCCGTGCCCGGCTGCGACCTGGCGGTGTACGCGCCCGACTCGGCCGAGCAGCAGGCGTGTGTCGCGCGCACCGCCGCCCGGGACGCGTACAACTGGGGGTACGACCCGCTGCACTACACGGTGCCCGAGGGCTCGTACGCCTCCGACCCCGAAGGCGCCCGGCGTACGGTCGAGTTCCGGCGCATGGTGCAGTCCCTGAACGGCTCCGGGCTGCGCACGGTCATGGACGTCGTCTACAACCACACCGTGGCGAGCGGCCAGGACGAGAAGTCCGTCCTCGACCGGATCGTGCCCGGCTACTACCAGCGGCTGCTCGCGGACGGCTCCGTCGCCACCTCCACCTGCTGCGCGAACACCGCGCCCGAGAACGCCATGATGGGCAAGCTCGTCGTCGACTCGGTGGTCACCTGGGCCAGGCAGTACAAGGTGGACGGCTTCCGCTTCGACCTGATGGGCCACCACCCCAAGGCGAACATCCTCGCCGTACGGAAGGCGCTCGACGCGCTGACCCTCGCGAAGGACGGTGTCGACGGCAAGGCGATCGTCCTGTACGGCGAGGGCTGGAACTTCGGCGAGATCGCCGACGACGCCCGCTTCGTCCAGGCCACCCAGCGCAACATGGCCGGCACCGGTGTCGCGACCTTCTCCGACCGCGCGCGGGACGCGGTGCGCGGCGGCGGCCCATTCGACGCCGACCCGGGCGTCCAGGGCTTCGCCTCGGGCCTCTACACCGACCCCAACTCCTCCTCCGCCAACGGGAGCAGGGAGGAACAGCGGGCCCGGCTGCTGCACTCCCAGGACCTGGTGAAGGTCGGCCTGTCGGGCAGCCTCGCGGGATACGCGTTCACGGACACGTCCGGGCGCCGGGTCACGGGCGCGGAGGTCGACTACAACGGCGCCCCCGCCGGGTACGCGGCCGTCCCCGGCGACGCCCTGGCCTACGCGGACGCCCACGACAACGAATCCCTCTACGACGCGCTGGCGTTCAAGCTGCCGCCCGCGACCCCGGCCGCCGACCGCGCCCGTATGCAGGTGGTGGCGCTCGCCACCGCGGCGCTCTCGCAGGGGCCCGCGCTCTCCCAGGCCGGCACGGACCTGCTGCGCTCCAAGTCGCTGGACCGCAACTCGTACGACAGCGGCGACTGGTTCAACGCGATCCACTGGGACTGCCGCGACGGCAGTGGCAACGGCTTCGGCCGGGGGCTGCCGCCCGCCGCCGACAACGCGGACAAGTGGCCTTACGCCCGGCCCCTGTTGGCCGACCCGGCGCTGAAGCCCGGCTGTGCGGAGATCGACGGCACCTCCGCCGCCTACCAGGACCTGCTCCGTATCCGCACCACGGAACCGGTCTTCTCCCTCGCCTCCACGGCCGCCGTCCAGTCCGCGCTCTCCTTCCCGCTCTCCGGGCCCGACGAGACACCCGGGGTCGTCACGATGCGCCTCGGCGATCTGGTGGTGGTCTTCAACGCGACGCCGTCGACGCGGAGCCAGCGGGTGTCGGGGCTGGCGGGACGGCCGTACGCGCTGCACCGCGTCCAGGCCGGGGGCGTGGACCGTACGGTCAGGTCCGCCGCGTACGAACGGGCGACGGGCACCTTCACCGTGCCGGCACGCACGGTCGCGGTCTTCGACGCGGGTACGGGTGCGGGCGCGGACCAATAGATCCGTACGTGGCAGACCAATTGACGAAAAGTCAACGGTAACTGACGGAAATACAGCAGATGACAGTTGTTTCTGACCGTTTCCCACCACGGGTGTCGGTCCTGGGCCCGAACTGGTCCAGACTGTCCCCGTGGTGGGGAACATGCCCGAAGAGACATCCAGCTTCGTGGGGCGCAGGACCGAACTGATCCTGGTGGAACGCGCGCTCGGCGAGCACCGGCTGACCACGCTGACCGGCAGCGGCGGCGTCGGCAAGAGCAGACTCGCGCTGCGCGCCGCCGAGCGCGCCCGCGCGGCGGGAGACTACCCCGACGGCGTGTGGTGGGCCGACCTGGCCCCCCTCCACGACGAGCGGATGCTGCTCAGCACCGTCTCCGACGCCGTCGGCCTCTCCGACCACTCCCTGCGCATGCCCATCGACGCCCTCTGCGAATGGCTCGTCCACCGCCGGCTCCTCCTCGTCCTCGACTCCTGCGAGCGGATGACCGAGGCCTGCGGCCACCTCGTCGGCGAACTCCTCACCGCCGTCCCCGGCCTCACCGTCCTCACCACCAGCAGGCAGCCCCTCGGCATCCCCGCCGAGCACCTCCTCGACGTACCCCCGCTGCCGCTCGACGGCGTCGACGGAGAGGACGGAGAAGACGGGCTGGACGACGTCCTCCAGCTCTTCCGCGACCGCGCCGCCCGCGCCGCGCCCCGGCTCTCCTTCGACGACCCGGACACCCTCGCCTCCGCCGCGCAGATCTGCCACCGCCTCGAAGGCATCCCGCTCGCCGTCGAACTCGCCTGCGCCCGGCTCGACGAGAACTCCGTCGACCAGATCGCCCTCCTCCTCGACTCCCGTCTCGACACCCTCACCCACCAGAACGTCTGGCCCCAGCGCCACCGCGCCCTGCGCACCGCCATCGGCTGGAGCCACGAACTGTGCGCGCCCCTGGAACGGCTGCTCTGGGCCCGGCTCTCCGTCTTCCGCGGCGACATCGACGCGAACGACGCGCGCGCCGTCTGCGCCGGCGGCCCGCTCACCCCCGACGGCGTCACCCAGGCCCTCGCCGGGCTGGCCCGCCAGTCCGTGCTGCGCAGGGACACCTTCGGCGCGGACGGCCACGACCGCTACCGCATGCTCGACACCATCCGCGAGTACGGCACGATGTGGCTCGCCGAACTCGGCGAGGAGAAACTCCTCGCCGACCGGCACGCCGCCCACTTCGCAGACCTGGCCCGCCGCGCCCACACCGGCTGGGCCGGCGGCGGACAGGTCGCCTGGTACCGCAGGATCACCGACACCCACGCCGACCTGTGCGCCGCCCTCAACCACCTGCTCGCCGAGGACCCCGCCGCGGCCCTGGACATGGCCGGCCGCGTCGCCTTCTTCTGGACCTGCTGCGGCCACCTCCACGAGGCCAGGCTCTACCTGGAGTACGCCCTCGACGCCGACCGCACCCCGGGCCCCGACCGCAGCCGCGCCCTGTGGGCCCTCGGCGTCACCGTCATGCTCCAGGGCGACCACGAGGGCGCGTTCCGGCTCGGCGAACGGTGCTCCGTCGCCGCCTGGCACGACCGGGAGCCCGAGTCCCTGCTCTCCGCGGCCTACCTCCTCAGCCTCACCTGCCTGATGATGGGCCGCGCCCAGGCGTCGTACGTCGTCGCGGACCGCGCCCTGCGCACCCACCCGGCCGACTTCTTCGACTCGCCGGCCCAGCTCCGCTGCCGGCTGGCCCGGATCTTCGCGCTCACCGGGCTCGGCCGGTTCGACGAGGCGCGCGACCAGGCGGTGGAGCTGCGCCGGGTCTGCGTGGACCGCGGCGAGTGCTGGACCAGGTCGTACGCGGACTACCAACTCGCCCTGGTCTTCCTCCTCCAGGGCCGGCCGTACGAGGCGGAGGCGTACGCCCGCTCCATGGTCGCGGGCAAGGAGGAACTGGGCGACAGCTTCGGCATCGCCCTCGGCCTCGACCTGCTCGCCGCCGCGGTCGCCGCGCAGGGCGACGGCGAACGGGCCGCGCACGCCTACGGCACCGGCCAGGCGTTCTGGCGCATGATCGGCCATCCGCAGCGCGGCACCCCGGAGCTGGAGCAGGTCCGCGAGGAGTGCGAGCGGCAGGCACGGGTGGCGGCCGGGAACCCGGCGTACGAGAACGCCTTCCACCGCGGCCTCGTCGACGACGGCCGGAGCGGCCTCGCCCGCGCGCTCAGAGGCCATCTTCCGGGGGACTGAACGGAGTTGGCCCGAGCGGCTCGATGCCCGGCGGACGGCAAAGAATTCCTTGTGACCGTGTGAACGCGGCCGGGCGGGACATCCGGTAGGTATGACGTCCACCGACGCGAAACCGGAAGAGAGCCCGGGCGAGAGCCGGGACAACCGGAAGAGCCGGGACGGGGCGCGCCCCGCGCGGCTCTCCCGCTGGGCCAAGGTGCCCATCGCACTCATCGTCGCGGCCGCGCTGCTCTTCCTCGGCAGCCGGCTCGATCTGCTGCCCGGACTCGGTGGTCTCTTCGGCGAGGAGACCCACGACCGTACGGGACCGACCCTGCTCCAGTCGATCCAGGACCTCGACCGGTACGAAGCCGCGTCCGGCAACTTCCAGGTCGTCGTGGATCTGGAGAAGGACACCAAATACCTGCCGGACGCGATCCGCGGCTCCCGGACCCTCTTCGTCGGCGCGGGCACGGTCAGCTCGTACGTCGACTTCCGCTCCATCGGCGACGGCAACGTCCAGGTCAACGAGGAGCGCACCGCCGCGACCATCACCCTGCCGCACGCGCGGCTCGGCAGCCCCGCGATGGACGCCGACCGCTCGTACGCCGTGTCCAAGCAGCGCGGACTGCTCGACCGTCTCGGCGACCTCTTCTCCGACAACCCGGCCGACGAACGCGCCGTGAACCGGCTGGCGGCCCGGCACATCGGCGAGGCGGCCGAGGACAGCGAACTCACCGCCCGGGCGGAGAAGAACACCACCGCCATGCTCCAGGGGCTGCTGCGCTCCCTGGGCTTCACCGAGGTGAAGGTCACCTACACCTGACGCCGCTGCCCCGGCAGTGCCGTCACCCCGGCCCCCAACCGGCCGAGCCGGCCGAGAAGATCACCGAAAGCCCCGTCGGCCGGCTCGTCCGCGACGATCTTCAGCAGGATCCCGGCCATCTCGTCGTCGTACGCGGCGCTCACCGCGGCCAGCGCCGCGAAGTCGTGGACGAGCTGCCACTCCAGCTCCCGGCGCGGAATCCGCCGCCCGTCGAGCCAGAGCAGCGCCGTCGACTCGGCGAGCGAGACCCAGGACCGTACGACCAACTCCAGCCGCGCGGGCGGATCCTGGACCCCGAGATGGGCCAGGATCTGCTCGTACGCGGCCTGCCGCACCTCGTCGATCAACGCCGCCGCGGCCGTCCCCGACCCGGCGGCGGGGCCGCCCCGCATGAGCGCGGAGAAGCCGGGGCCGTGCTCGTCGACGAAGTCGAAGAACCGCTCCATGACCCGGTGCAGCCGCGCCCCGAGCGGCCCTTCGTGCGGCTCCAGGAACCGCGCCGCCAACTCGTCGGCCGCGCGCCGCAGCGCCGCCTCGTACAGGCTCTGCTTACCGGGGAAGTAGTGGTAGACGAGGGGCCGGGATATCCCCGCCGCCGCGGCGATCTCGTCGATCGACACGTCCTCGGGGGAGCGGCGGCTGAACAGCTCCAGCGCGACCCCGATGAGCTGCCGCTTCCGCTCCTCGACGGCCATCCTTCGGCGCACCCCGGTCGTCATGCGCACAGCCTAACCGGCCGCTTCCGTGAGATGTCGGTTACGCTCCCGGCATATGAGCACACCCGACGAGGCAGCGCCGACCCCGCTCCCGGACCCCACCCCGGACGACCCCACCACCTCGGACGCCCTCCGCAGCGAACTGACGCCCCGTCAGGCCCGGCTGCTCCGCATCACCGTGGCCTCGGCGCTGCTGCTCACCCTGGCGACCCTGCTCGGGATCCGCCTGGCGGAACGCACCTCGGTCCTCGTCGTGGGCGTCTACGGCCTGGCGATGATCCTCTGCGGTGTGGTGATCGAGCTCAGCCGCCACGGCCGCACCCGCCTCTCCACCTGGCTCCTCACCGGGGGCCTCCTCACCGCTCTGGCGGCGGACTGGCTCCTGCTGCCTTGACGTGCTCCCTGGCCTAAAGTCCAGGGATTCCGGCCTGGGTCGTCTGACCCTTCCGGGGGCTTCCTGCTTCACCGCGCTGTGCGGGCACGTGTGCCCGTCTGACCGGCGCTCCACAGGCGTTTAGGGTCTCCGCCCGTCCGGCGGCGACGATTCGGCGTCCTTCGAACAGGACGTTGCTGGCCGCGTTGTGGTCACGGTCGTGGACGGTGCCGCACTCGCCGCACGTCCACTCCCGGACGTGCAGGGGTTTGGGGCCGTCCCTGAATCCGCAGGCCGAGCAGACCTGCGAGGACGGGAAGGCCCGGTCCACCTTGGCGAAGGTCCGGCCGTACAGAGCCGCCTTGTACTCCAGCATGCCGACGAACGCGGACCATCCCGCGTCGTGCACGGACTTGGCGAGCCGGGTGCGCCCGAGGCCGGATACCGCGAGGTCTTCCACATACACCGCTTGGTTGTCGCGGATGATCTGTGTGGATGCCTTGTGGTGGAAGTCCCGGCGCCGGTCCGCCACCCGCGCGTGCTGGCGTGCGACCTTGATGCGGGCCTTGGCCCGGTTCTTCGATCCCTTCATCTTGCGGGACAGCTCCCGCAGGAGGCGCTTGAGTTTCTTCTCGGCCCGGCGCAGAAAGCGCGGGGCACTGATCTTCGTCCCGTCGGACAGGACGGCGAAGGCGGACAGGCCGAGATCGATACCGGTGTCGTTGTCCAGCTCGGGCAGGATGTCCGGCTCGGTGTCCACGACGAAGCTGAGGAAGTACCGGCCGCAGCTGTCCTTGGTGACGGTCAGGGACGTGGGTGCGGCCGGAAGGCGGCGGGACCACTTGACCTTGAGACCGCCGACCTTGGCCACATACACCGTGCTGTCGTCCTGGAGGGAGAAGGCGTTGGTGTTGAGGCGGACCGACTGCCGGGTGTCCTTCTTCGACTTGTAGCGGGGCGGGCCGACCTTGCGGCCCTGCCGCTTGCCCTTGACCGAGTCGAAGAAGTTCTTGTAGGCGGTGTCCAGGTCCCGGAGGGACTGCTGCAGGACGACGGCTGACACGTCGGCGAGCCAGGCCCGTTCCTCGGTGCGTTTGGCCTGGGTGATGCGAAGCCGGGACAGCTCGGCCGACTTCACGTACGGCAGCCCGGCCGCGTGCGCTTCCTTCCGGTCGCGCAGGCAGTCGTTCCACACCACGCGGGCGCATCCGAACGCCTGCGCCAGCGCACGGCGCTGCGGAGCGTCCGGGTAGGCCCGGTAGTTGTAGCGGAGCTGCACACCCGCGACCCTACTACAGTTGGTCTCATGGATGAACGGAATGACTACAGGCGTGGCAGACACGTTGTTTCGGCGATGCATGTGCACTTGGTCTTTGTGACGAAGTACCAGCGCGGGGTGTTCGACGACGAGATGCTGACCCGCTGCGAGGAGATCATGCGCAAGGTGTGCGAGGACTTCGAAGCGGAGCTGAAGGAGTTCAACGGCGAACGCGATCACGTCCACCTCCTGATCGACTACCCGCCCAAGGTCGCCGTCTCCAAGCTGGTCAACAGCCTCAAGGGCGTCTCCGCCCGCCGGATACGCCAGGAGTTCACGGGCCGGATCAACCGCGCCGTCACGCACGGGCATCTGTGGTCGCCCTCGTATTTCTCGGCCTCGTGCGGCGGAGCACCGTTGGCGATCGTCCGCCAGTACATCGAGCAGCAAAAACGTCCGCTCTGAAGTGCACGTCAGAGCGGCCCTGAGATGCATTCATCCCTGGCGTGAACGACTCCGTTGGGAAATACCTAAACGGGGCTGGTGATCAGGCTGTCAGGGTGAGTGCGGCCAGGTGGGAGGTGCGTGTCCGGCCGAGGGGGGTGCCGTTCAGCCAGGTGTCGAGGCGGATGATGTTGATGGCGGTGGCTGCGAGGACGTTGCCGAGGTGGGGCTTGCGTTGTCCGGTGTAGCGGGTGTGGCGGATGCCTGTGCGGCGGACAGCTTGCGAGATCGTGCCCTCGACGCCGGCCCGGATGTCGTACCGCTTCTTCCATTCCTCGGTTCGCTGTTCCTGGCGGCGCTGGTCGAGAACCTGTTGCTGCTCGCGGGGCAGCAGGGTGAGACTGCGGCCCCACTTGGCGTTCGACGCTCTGGTGCACTTGTCCCGCACCGGGCAGGCCGCGCAGTCCAGGGCGGTGAAGTGCACCCGCGAGGCGGGAGTACCGCTGCTCTTGCGCTGGTCGGACCAGCTGGCACTGACTTTGCCCTGGGGGCAGACGGCCTTCTTGGCGTCCCAGTCGACAGTGAACGCACTCTGTGTGAAGTGTTCGCCCTCGTGGTTCTCGTGGCAGGTGTCCAGTCCGACCGGTCCCAGCAGTTCGATGCGGTGCGCGTCGCGGGCGGCGACGATGTGCGCGGCGGTGACGTATCCGGCATCGACGTCGTGCTCGTCAGGCAGCAGCTCCCGTCGTGCCAGGCCTTGGTGGACGGCCTCGGTGACCTCGGTGTCGGCGACGGTGGCGTCCGTGGTGAGGACATGGGTGACCAGGTGCGGGGCATCGGGTTCGCAGGTCTCGCTCAGGTGGGTCTTATAGCCGCACCAGCCCGAGCCCCGCTTGAGGCCGTAGCGGGCGTCGGGATCGTAGGGCGAGGAGAGCCGGCGTCTGGCTGGCGGGAGGTCTTTGCCCTCCCGCCAGCGCACCCCCTCGCTGTCGCGGTGGTACTGCTGCACCCAGGCCCGGCGCAGGACCTGGACGGCCGGGATCTGCCGCGGCCAGCACGGGGCCCCGGGAGCATGGACAGCCTCAAGGACGGTGAAACCGTCCCGGCCGACATCCTCGGCCCACTGCGCACGGACGTTCTCGCCTTTGGGAAAGCGGTAGGAGCCAACCCGGGCGCCGTAGCGCTTGGCCCAGCCCGCTCAGCCAGTCCGGGGCAGCCACGGCCAGGGCCTCCAGCGCGGCGCGCAGGGTCTCGCCGACGAACTCCATTCGGTTCAGCGTCCGCACCGCCGCCAGCACATGGGTGGAGTCGGTGCGCTGACGGCCCCCCGACCGCAGCAGCCCCAGCGCGGAGACCCGCTCCAGGACCAGGTCCAGGACTTTCTCCTTCAGGCCATGCTCGATCAGCCGGGCGCGGAAGTCGCTCAGGACGGAGAAGTCGAACCCGGGGTCGTCCAGCTCCAGACCGAGGAGGAACTTCCAGTCCATACGGGCCCGTACCTGGTCAGCGGCCTGCCGGTCGGTGAGCCCCTCGGCGTACTGCAGGACCGAGACCAGCGCCAGAGCGCCCGGCGAGACCGCCGGACGCCCCCGCTTCGCGAACGCCTCCGCGAAGGACCCGTCCTCGAACAGCGGACCGAGAGCCTCACGCACCCGCACCGCAAGTGTCCCCTTCGGGAACGCCGCCCGCACCACCCGAGCGGTCAGCTCCGGCACCCCACGGTCATCCCGGAACTCTAACGACACCCAGCCCACCCCTCGCTCCGACGAACAGAACGATCATGCCGACCTCAACGAGCCGACGAAGCCGGTTTCTGAATTTCCCAACGGAGTCTCGAAGGGTGGGGCTTTCTGCAAGAGGACCCGGTAAGAGGTCGCGCAGACAGGCACGGCAAGGGGACCTCGGCAGCACCGGCCGTGTTGGTGTACCGGCGCTGCACATCGACCCTGTGCGTGCCCTTCTTCGGTCACCGGTCTCGTCGACGACCGGTGACGACGTCGTCTGACCTCCGTTCGGGGAGGGTGGAAGATCACGGCCCAAGGCTTGTCCCGCTAGTGATCTCCTAGCTGAGGGACCCCTGCCTGGAGCTGGAAGCACCATCGGAGAACGGGTGGTTGAGGGAGATCTCGTTGCCTATGCTCGGTGTGTGCAGTGGCATCAGGTACTCGGCTTCATGGCCGCAGTCGCACCTCTCACATTGATTCCCGGTACCAGCTTCACCCTTGTCATGCAGCAGGTGATCGCTGGTTCGCGATCTGATGGCGTCCTCGTCACGTTCGGCTCGGCGTGTGGGCTCCTGGTGCACGCAACGCTTGCCGCGGTTGGCTTGTCGGCGCTGGTCATGTCGTCGGCCCAGGCGTTGACGGTGGTGAAGATCTTGGGCGGCATCTATCTCGTCTGGCTGGGAGTGACCACCTGGCGCTCAGCGCGTCGCGGCGTCGAAGCAACGAGAAGGGAGCGTTGGCGCTTGCCGTGGGCACAGCTCGGGGGCTTCGGCCAGGGGCTGTGGTCCAACGTCCTCAATCCGAAGGCGGCCTCGGTCTATCTCACCCTCGTCCCTCAGTTCCTCACGTCCAGCCGCCCCATCGCGCCGCAGATCGCGGTGCTCGCGGTCGTGCATGTGGCCATCGTCGTGGTGTGGCTGCTGTTCTGGACCTCAGTGGTTGCCGCCGCGCGCACGGTGATCGACACGCCTCGGTTCCGGCGAGGGGTGAGCCGGCTGGCCGGAGCGGTGCTGGTCTCCCTGGGAGTTCGAACCGCAACGGCCGGGTAGACCGCACCTCTTGGACGCTCCCGCAGCTGCCGCCCCTGATGTAATGATCTCGCTGGGGCTGGTGTGATCACGGCGTCGGAGCCGTCGGCCTGGAACCGCGCTCATCGACACCGGGAGGGGCGGGCCCGGTGAACAACACACCACCGGCCCACCCCGCTACCGCTCGGCGCTCACCCGGTCCAGGTGTGAACGAAGGTGCCCCAGGCGGTGCGGCTGAAGCCGAGCACGGGACCGGCCGGGCGCTTGCTGTCGCGTACGGGCACGACGAGCGGGAGATTGCCGGCCACCTCCACGCAGTTGCCCTGCCCGCCGCTGTAACTGCTCGCACGCCATACGGCTTCCGCCGCACCCGGAGATATATGAATGGGGAGTGTGTCTGCACGGCTCACGGTGAATGCTCCTTGGCGACGCGGCGGATCAGAGTGAGCGATTCCGTCGGAGGCAGCGCCACGGTGCGGGCGTCGTCGAAGAGCGCCAGGTAATGGGCGACCTCGGTTTCGCGCTCCAACCAGATGTTGCCGGTCGGGGTCTCCGACAGTACGAGGTCCAACGATGCCATCTGCGGAAAGCTCAGCAACAGGTACGGGCCGAACATACCCGAGTGGGCCCCGCGCGAGAACGGCAATACCTGGACGGTGATGTTGGGCTGCTCGGCCATGGCCGCCATGTGCTCCAACTGGTCCCGCATCACGCTCGGCCCGCCCACCTGCTGATGAAGAACGCCTTCGGCCAACACGGCCCAGAGGGTCAACGGTGTTTCACCGTTGAGCCGTTCCTGCCTGGCAAGCCGCACCTGAACGAACTGATCGATCTCCTCAGGCGTCTGCCAAGTGCGCGAGGCGACGGTCACGGCGCGCCCGTACTCGGCGGTCTGTAGTAGTCCGGGCACCAACTGCACTTCATAGGTCCGAATGCTGTGGCAGATGTCCTCCATCTCGATCTGATCGCGGTACGCGTCGCCGAGTACAGATCCGTACTGCTGCCACCAGCCCTCACGCCGCCGCCGGTTGGCCCTGCGCGCCAGAGCTGTCAGGCGTTCGTGGGCCGCCGGGTCCGTCACGTCGTACGCCTGGATGAGGGCGGTCAAGTCAGGGGAGCGGACGGGGACATGCCCGTTCTCCATGCGGCTGATCTTCCCCTTGGTGCAGTCGAGGATCTCGGCGGCCCCAGCCGTGGAGAAGCCGGCGTTTTCGCGGAAGCGGCGCAGTTCGTCGCCGAGTTGGCGCCCGAGCACGGTGGACGGTTTGACGTTTGGCATAGGGCATTTCCTACCAGGGCCCGGGACGAGCTGACCCGCGATTACCCGAACGGGTGAATAAAGAGCTGGAGGCCCATTCAACGTTGCGTGAACATCCGTCTCGCGGGCAGGCTGCTGCGCGGCGAAACATGAACCCGTCGACGGCTACCGACCCTCAGGGAGCGTCATGGCAGAGCAGTGCAGCGATACCGAAGTCACCTTCCGCCTCGCCCGTCGCCGCAGCAGCGTGCCCAGAGCGCGGGCCGTTCTCCGCGCCGTGCTCGAAGGCTGGGGTGTCGGGCGGGACGTCGCGGAGACCGGGGAGCTGATTCTCTCCGAGCTCGTTACCAACGCCCTGCGGGCGCGGGCTCCCCATGACCGGCAGGTCGGCGTGCGGATCGTGCGCTCGGCCGAGGACGGGCTGCTGTGGCTGGAGGTGAGCGACGCAGGGGCCGGGCGGCCCGAAGTGCGGGCGCCGGGGCGGGACGAGACGTGCGGGCGCGGGTTGCTGCTGGTGGAGGCGCTGGCCGAGTGCTGGGGCGTACGGGACCGTGCGGGCGGCATCGGGAAGACGGTCTGGGCGCGGCTGAAGGCACCGGGCCTCGCGCCCGTCCCCGGTGGGGAGGAGGTTGCGGCGATCACGGTCCAGGTGGGCCAGCGGGTTCGGATGTGGGGCGCGTGGCGCACGGTCCGCAGCGTACGGAGCGAGGAGAGCCCGGCCGGTGCCCCGAGCATTGTCCTGGGCCTGGACGAGGGCCCGGCCCTGTGGGTCGACGCGACCGAACCGGTGACCGTGCGGAGGGACGCGGCCCCCGGGTGAGTCGGCGTGCCGTGCGGCCCCAAGCGACTGCTTCCCGGCCGTCAGCCGAGTGCGTTCACCTTCCTGCCGTCCTCCGTCCGGCCGTGGAGTTGCGCGCGGGCGCCCTCCGGGGCCGGGAGGGCCAGGGTGTTGGTCCTGGATGTGCCCGACACCCCACCCGTGGCGGTCAGGGCGCGCAGGTCGGGGGTGCCCGCCGCGAGGAGGAACCAGTGGCCCGCCCGGGACTTCCACAGGACGCCCGCCAGGGCGCGGGGGTCGCGGGTGCCGCAGGCCGGGGAGTCCGCCGCTCCCGCCGCGAGGGCTGCCGGTGCGGCGGGCTGCCGGGACGGGGCCTGGAACTGGGCCAGGACGCGGCTGCCCGGGCCCCGCCAGGTCTCGGCCCGGGTGCAGAGCCAGGCCGCCGTGCCGTTGGACTCGGGGAGGGGCTGGCGGGCGAACTCCCAGGAGTTCACGGAGCGTACGCCGCCCGCCCGCGCCGCCGGGAGCAGACAGGCCGTACGGGCCCAGGCCGCGCGGTCGGCGGGGGCCGAGACGTCCCCGGGGGAGCCGGGCGGCCCCGACGTCAGGCGCGCCGGGGTCAGTTCGCCCAGGTCGGTGAGGAGCCGCCGGGTGGGGGAGGGGGCGTCGGCGGTGCTCACCTCCAGGGTGTCCCAGGAGCGGCAGGACGTGCGCTGGGCCGTGGGGCTCGGCAGCGGATCGGTCACGCCGTCCGCGTCCCGGCGCAGCGGGCGCGCCGGGACGGTCGGGGCGAGGAGGTCGCGTACGGCCGTGCCGGTCACCCAGGGCGCGGTGAGATAGCGGACGTTGTCGTCCGAGCGGCCGACGACCAGCGCCCCCGAGGCCGCCTCGTCCGCGCCGTCCGTGCGCGCGAAGTCCAGCGCCGCGAGACCTCCGGTGCCACGGTCGCCGCTCTCACCGCCCGCACCGGCTTCGCCGGTCTCCGCGTACCGCACGACCCGCAGGCCGTCGTGGAAGAGCACCACCCGCACCCCGTCGACCTCCCCGGCGTACAGCAGTTGGGGCGAGCCCATCGGTGGGCCCGACGGGGTGGCCGGTGTCGTCGAGATGTGGACGGCGCGGTCCGGCTGTGCCCAGACCGCCAGCGCCCGGCGCAACAGGCCGGTGTCCGTGACCAGTTGGCCGCGCGCGGGCCAGACCGAGAAGTCCGTACGGGTCGCGGTCCGCCACGCGGTGGGCCCGATCCGCCGCACCTCGGCCGGGTCGAGGGCTGATCGCGCCGCCGGGTTCTCGGCGAAGGCGGGGGCCGAGCCGTCCGGGGACCGGCCGCCGCCGTCCACCCCGAACAGGGCGGCGCAGACGAGCGCGGTGGCGGCGAGGGTGGCCCTGCGGTACCGGCGGCGGCGCAGCAGGTCGGTGGGCCTGGCCTGGAGCGAGCACGGGTCGAACTCGGTGGAGTGGAGGAGGGGTTCGGCTCCCGAGGCCGGGGCCGGGGACGCCGCGTCCGTGGCCTCCCGCAGGGCCGTGTCCGCGTCGTCGGCGCCAGCGGCGGTGAGCAGTTCCCGTACCTCCGGGTCGCCGAGGCCTTCCAGCCCGCGCAGCACGAAGGCTGCCCTGGCCGGTCCCGAGAGCGCGGAGAGCCGCTGGTCCAGGGCGAGTTCGTCCGCGCCGCCGGAGCGGGGGAAGAGCCGCAGCCCCCAGACGCGCGGGAGCAGCGGAGGCAGTTGGGCGCGGCTCGGCCACGCGAAGCGGCGCAGCGGGCGCCCCGCGTCCAGCGCCTGGCGCAGCACCCGGCCCCGTACGTACGCGTAACTCGCCCGGCGCGCCTCGGCGATCGCGGCCCCGGTCCCGGCGCCTGCCCCCGTCCCCGTCCCCGGCGCGCCGCGCCGGCCCGGGATCCCGGGGCCGTCCGCCGCCGCGCGCCCGCGGGGCAGCGAGCGCTGTACCAGCGCGTGCGCGGTCAGCACGCGGCGGTTGCGGCCGAGGGCGGGCGGCAGTACGAGGTAGGCGAGGCGGACGAGACGGGGGTAGTGCTCCACGAGCGCCGCCTCGGCCTGTTCCAGCCCGACGGGGGTGATCCGGGCGGCAGGCGGGGCGGGCGCGGAAACGGCGGGGGCGTCGGCCGGGGCGGCGTTGTCTCGGGGCACGCTCAGCAGAACGAGCGATGGAGCCGATGGTCACCCCGTCACCCCCGGCGCGGAGTTCACGGTTCCCCCACACGACCCTCCGGTCACGAGGGACGATGGCCCTATGCGTAAGGACCGATTCCCCGTACTCTTCGCCGCCCCTGCCGTCGCCCTCTCCCTGGCGCTGACGGCCGGCTGCGGCACGAACGACGAAAAGACCCCCGAGGAACCGAAGACGGTCACCGGGAGCCTGGAAGAGATCGCCTCGAAGGCGGAGTGCGACCCCGAGATACAGCATCCGTCCGAGGAGTTGCGGCAGGCCAACTGCACGACGGAGGACGGGAGGTACGTGCTGGTCACCTTCGCGACCGACCGCGGGCTGCGTGAGTGGATCAACGAGGCCAAGCCGTACGGGGGTTCGTACCTCGTCGGCAGGAAGTGGGTCGTGTCGGGCGACGCGAAGGTGACGGAAGCGCTGCGCGGCCGGCTCGGCGGGACCGTGGAGACCGGCTCGTCGCACCAGTCTGGGGGCACCGGTGGCGGTGGGGGGAGCGAGGACCACTCGGGTCACAACAAGAGCTGACCGCGCAGCGCGGGTCTTTGTGGTGGGGGGATCTGCGCCGGGGCGGAGGCCCTGTCGGGGTCCGGTGGGACGAGGAGGGTGGCCCCTCCTCGTCCCACCGGACGGCCCGCCGCCTGCCGGACTGCTACCGGTGGCTCACTTGCACTTCTGACCGGTGTTGATGCAGTCGACCATGGTGTTCATCAGGTTCTCGTCGAAGACGTTGATGAAGTCACCGTGGTCGGTGATGGGCTTGTGCAGCTGCTCCGGGAAGGAGTCCACCGCGAAGCCCGGCCCGGGCGGCACGTCGTAGACGATGCGCTGCTGGAGCTGCGGGATGGCCTTGAAGCCGTTGCCGCAGTTGCCGTTGGCGTCGGCGAACGCCACGTGGGTGCGGTGGTTGGCGCTGTCCGCGTTCACACCGTCCCAGCAGCTCTGGAACTTGAACGTACGGACGACCTGGCTGTTCTCGGGGCAGATCGGGTACTTGTCCTTGAGCTGGCGGTCCTCGAACCCGGTGCAGCTCCAGGACGCGTTGGCGTTGGCGTCACCGTTCACGAACGCCTTGGCGTCACCCGTGATGATCCGCATGAGGCGGGGCATCGCCGTGACCTTCGACTTCGGGTTGCCCACGAAGGTGTTGGTGACCTGCGACGGCGTCTGGATGATGCCGGCGTTGCCTTCCTTGCCACCGCCGTCCTCGTTGACGTCGGCCTCGTCCTGGCCGTTCTGGAGCCGGATCACCGGCCAGAAGTACGAGGACTTGTCACCCTGGTTGGCGCACGAGGTGTCGGCGGCCGCGAGGCTCTCGTCGGTCGCGAACGCGTCGTTGGCCTGGTTGCCGATGTAGTCGTGCATGTGGTGGGCGCCGTTGCTCACGCCCGGGGCGACGATGACGTTGTCCGAGTTGAAGATCTTGTTCTCGTTGCGGCCGCAGTCACTGGAGAACGTCCCCTTCGATCCGCCTCGGCCGTTGCGGGCCTGCTGGACGTTGGGCTGGACGGTCGTGATGTCGACGAAGTCGGAGGCGTCGGGGCCATTACCACCCTGGCCGCCGCCCGCACCGCCGTTCTGGCCGCCGTTCTGGCCTTGGTCCTGACCGCCATTCTGACCGCCGTTCTGGCCCTGGTCCTGGCCACCGCCGCCGTTCTGGCCGCCGTTCTGGCCCTGGTCCTGGCCGCCGTTCTGACCGTTGCCCTGGCCGCCGTTCTGGCCGCCGTTCTGGCCGTTCTGACCGTTGCCCTGGCCGCCGTTCTGGCCACCGCCCCGGCCGCCGCCGTTACCCGCGTTGGGGTTGTTGTCGGCGCGCAGCGAGCAGGCGGAGAGTGCCTCCAGCCCCTGCGGCTTGGTGCCGACCCGGCCCATCGCGATGGAGATCCGGTCGAGGGCCGCGACCCGCTTCGCCTTCAGCGGGCCGAGGATGGCGTTGTTGGCGTAACCCGAGTCCTGCTCTATCGCTCTCTTCTCGCTGGCGAACCGCGCGTAGGCCTCGGTGATCTGGGTGTCCATGTTGGCCAGTTCACGGTCGACCTCGGCCCGGGCTGCTTCGGGCACCTGCGTCAGCTTGTTCGACGGGTCCGGGCAGCTGATGGTCGACAACGTCTGTGCCGCGTTCTGGGTTTGCTGCGAGGACTTGCCCTCGCCCGCCGATGCGTAGACATTGACCGCTGCCAGACCACCCCCGCCCAGGAGCAGGGCAGCCCCGGCGACGATCGCCCGGTTTGCCACTGTGGAGCGTTTTCTCGATGTGCGTGACATGGAACTCCTCAAGCTTCGTTGCCGGTTACAGGAAAATCGCGGCAGGGGGAGAAGCGAAGCGCTCCGTTCCATACGGGCCTCAAACGTGGGGTGTTCAGAGGCTCGTGGAATTCATAGAAATCTCCATCAACAAACCGGGCGCATGCCCCTCATTCGGACCTGCCGCCCGGTCTGAGGAAGCCGCGGCCCGTTCTGGCGGTGCCGTACCCGGGGCCGCCGGAGCCATGGCCCGGTCCGCCGCGGCCGTGACCCGGTCCGCCGGAGCCGCGGCCGCCTTCCAGATAGGCGAGGACCGCGAGCACCCGCCGGTTGTCGTCGTCCGACACAGTCAGGTCCAGCTTCGCGAAGATGTTCGACGTGTGCTTGGCCACCGCCCGCTCCGTGACGACGAGTTGGGCGGCTATCGCGGCGTTCGAACGCCCCTGCGCCATCAGCTCCATGACCTCGCGCTCGCGCGGCGTCAGCCCGCCGAGCGGCGCGTCCCGCTCGTGCCGGGAGAGCAGCCGGGAGATCACCTGCGGGTCCATCGCCGTACCGCCCGCCGCGACCCGGCGTACCGCGTCGATGAACTGCTCCGCGTCGAAGACCCGGTCCTTCAGCAGATAGCCGACCGCGCCGGCGCCGTCGGCCAGCAACTCCCGTGCGTACAACTGCTCGACGTGCTGGGAGAGCACGAGGACGGGCAGCCCGGGGCGGGCCCGCCGCGCCGCGAGCGCGCACTGCAGGCCCTCGTCCGTGTGGGACGGCGGGAGCCGGACGTCGACGACGGCGACGTCCGGCTCCAACTCGGCCAGTGCGGTGGTCAGTTCGGGCCCGGTCTCGACGGCCGCCACGATCTCGAAGTCGTACGCCTCCAACATCCGGACCAGTCCGTCCCGCAGGAGGAAGAGGTCTTCGGCTAGGACAACTCGCAAGGTAGCTCCATGGTCACCATGGTGGGACCGCCCGCGGGGCTGCTGACGGCCAGGATGCCGTCGAATGTACCGAGCCGCCGCTGCAGACCGCTCAGCCCGGATCCGCCGCCGACCGAGGCGCCGCCGCGGCCGTTGTCGGTGACCGAGATCCGCAGCATCCCGTCGGCGTACGAGATGTCGACCCAGACCCGGTCGGCGCCCGCGTGCTTGACCACATTGGTGAGCGTCTCGCTCACCGCGAAGTACGCGGCCGACTCGACCGGCGCGGGGGCCCGGCCCGGGAGTTCCACCTCCACCTCGGGCTCCAGCGGCATGGGCAGCCGCAGCGCCAACTCCTTCACGGCGTCCCCGAGTCCGCGCTCGGCCAGCACCGGCGGATGGATCCCGCGCACCAGGTCACGCAGCTCGGTGAGCGCGTCCGCCGAGGACTGCCGCGCCTTGCTGATCAGCTCCTTCGCCTTCGCGGGGTTCTTCTCGATCAGCGCCTCGATGGTGCCCAGGTCCATGCCCACCGCGACCAGCCGGGCCTGCGCTCCGTCGTGCAGATCGCGCTCGATGCGGCGCAGCTCGGCGGCCGAGCTGTCCACGGCGTCGTGCCGGGTCTCCGTGAGCCGCTCGATCCGCTCGGTCAGCGCGTGGCCGGGGGCGGGGGCCAGCAGGGCCCCGGTCAGCCGGAAGTGCAGGCGCAGCAGAGCGGGGCAGTAGCGCAGGCCGATCCCGAACAGCACCAGGCCGAGCGCCCCGGCGGCGAGACCGGTCGCCTGGCTGGTGACCGGGATGAACGTGTACCAGTACGTGCTCCCGGCGAAGGGCCGCCACAGCCCGGCCGCCAGAAGGAACCCCTCCACGGGGTAGAAGAGCAGCGCGGCCGTCAGCAGCGCGGTGACGGAGCCGGCCGTCATGTCGACCACCAGCCACTGGAGATCGCGCCAGGTCGCCGGATCCTTGAGCATCAGGGTGCAGCGCTCCACCTGGCCGGTGAGCCCGGTCCGCGGGTCCGGCGGGAAGGGGCGGTACGGAACCGGGATCCGTACGTCGGACCAGGCGGCCGCGAGCAGCCGCCGCCGGTTGGTGTAGGCACGGAGCGCGGTGAGCACGGCGGGGGTGGTGAGGACCCCGACCCCGATGGCGACGAGGGCGATCGAGACGACCGTGACCGCGAAGAAGGTGATCGACCCGGCGAGGGTGAGCACCGACAGCGCCAGCCCCCGGACGGCCGCCAGCGCCGCCTCACGCGGCCTCGGCCGCCGGGCGGCCGAAGCGCCGTCCTTGCCGTCGGCGTCGGCCTTGGCCTTGCCTTCGCCCTTGGACTTGTCCTTGCGTGTGTCCCCGTCCCCCGCTTTGCCGGTGCCCCTGTCCCCGCCCCTCGCCCTGTCGGCGCCCGTGGCGCTGCTCGTGGCGTCGGTCATGGCGCTCTTCGTGGCGCTGCTCGCGGCGCTGTGCGTGGCGCTCTGCGTGGCGCGGTCCATGGCGGTCTCTCCCCTTCGCGGCCGGACGGCCCGACGGCGCCCGGCGTCCCGGTCTCCCCCGGTACGACAACCAGTCTGACCGGAGCGACAGGCAGGAGACAGCCGGTCCGCACCCGGCCCGGGGTGTACCCAGCACCACCTCCCGGAGCAGCCGCGGCTTTTGTGATCTGCCGCCCCGCGCTCCGGGATGGCACCATGTGCGAACCATGACAGAGACCGGATCGCCGCTCCGCGCCGTGCGCGCCGCTGTCTTCGCGGCCGTGTGCGTGCCGCTGGCGGCGGTGGGACACGCGCTCACCTCGGGCGCGTCCGGCCACGCGATCTCGGCGCCGGTGCTGCTGGAGGCGTACGGGACGACCGCGGGCGCCGCCTGGCTCGCGGGCGGGCGGCGCCGGGGCGCGCTGTCGATCGGCGCCGGGCTGCTGACCTTCCAGGGCCTGCTGCACCTCCTCTTCGCCGGGGCGCTGCCGTGGGTCGGATCGGCCGCCTCCCGGCACACACCGCACGCCGACGGCGGCGCGGGCATGGCCATGGGGTCCGCGGCGGAGCCGATGCCGGGTCAGGCGCCGGGCTCGGGAGCGGGCTCGGGCTCGGGACTGGACGTGGGGCTGGGGGAGTTGTTCGGCGGTTCCGCCGCGATGCTGGCCGCCCACTGCGTCGCGGCAGCGGTCTGCGCCCTTTGGCTCGCCCAGGGGGAGGCCGCGTTCCTCCGGCTCGCGCGCGCCGTCGGCGCCCTCGCCTTCACCCCGCTCCGGCTGCTCCTCGTCCCGGTACGGCTGCCTGCCGGGCCCCGGCTGATCCGGCCCAGGACCGGCACGTTCCGCGCGCACCGCTTCCGGGGGGTCGTCCTCGCGCACACGGTGTCCCGGCGCGGGCCGCCCGCGTCCCGTACCCCCCGCGCCACGGCCCCCGGAGCCGTCGCCACCACCGCTGTCTGACGCGGAGGGACGGCCAGGGGCCTTCCGGACCTGCCGGTTTTCCCCGACACCTCGGTCTCTCCGAACCTCGGTCTCTCCGACTTTCGGTCTCCCGAACTTTCGGTTCGCCGACTCTTCGGTCTCCCGAGTTCGTCGGTCCCCGGACGCTCCGGCCTTCCCCGTGCCGATTTCCAGCGCCTAGGACAGTCATGGCCATTGAAGACCCCGTACAGGGGAACGACACGAACGACACGTCCGGCAGAACCCCGGACGCCACCACCTCGCCCGCGCCCTCGCCCGCCCCCACCTCCCTCTGGAGCGCGCTGCGCCCGCTCGTGCTCCGGCTGCACTTCTACGCGGGGCTGCTGCTGGCGCCGCTGCTGCTGGTGGCCGCCACCAGCGGGTTCCTCTACTCCCTCTCCTACCAGGCGGAGAAGGTGATCTACCGCCACGAGCTGCGCGCCCCGGTGGGCGACCGTACGGTCCCGCTCTCCGAGCAGCTCGACGCCGCCCGCACCGCCCACCCGGAGGGCACCGTCACCTCCGTACGCCTGCCGTCCGAGGAGGGCGCGACCACCCGGGTCCTGATGTCCACGCCCGACAGCGAGGAGTTCAAGTCCCTCGCCGTCTTCGTCGACCCGTACACCGCCGAGGTGCGCGGCGAGCTGACGAGCTACGGCAGCTCCGGCGCCCTGCCGGTGCGCACCTGGCTCTCCGAGGTGCACCGCCACCTCCAGCTCGGTGAACCGGGCCGTATCTACAGCGAGCTGGCCGCGAGCTGGCTCTGGGTGGTGGCCCTCGGCGGGCTGCTGCTCTGGACCGCCCGCAAGCGGGCCTCGAAGCGCGCCCTGGTGGTGCCCGAGCGCGGTGCCACCGGGCGGCGCAGGACGCTCTCGCTGCACGGTTCGCTCGGGATGGTCGCCGTGACCGGGCTGGTGCTGCTCTCCGCCACGGGGCTGACCTGGTCCACGTACGCGGGCGAGAACATCACCGCGATCAAGGACCAGCTCGGCTCCGCCACTCCGGCCGTCTCCGCGGCCCTCGACAGCGGCGGTGGCGACGGTACGGGGTCCGGGGCCGGTACGGGCGGCGGCGGCCACGAAGGCCATGACATGGCGGACATGCCCGGCATGGAGGGCATGAAGGGAACCGACGTCGGCGTCGATCTCGCGGTGGTCGCCGCACGCCAGGCCGGGCTGGACGGCCCGATCGCCGTGACGCTGCCGACCGAGGGCAGTGGCTACGTCGTCGCACAGATCGACAACCAGTTCCCGGTCCGGCTCGACTCGGTCTCCGTCGACCCCGCCAACGGGAAGATCATGGACGAACTCCGCTTCGCCGACTACCCGTTGCTCGCCCAGCTCACCCGCCTCGGCATCGACGCGCACATGGGGGTCCTGTTCGGCCTCGCCAACCAGCTCCTGCTGGCCGCCCTCGCCCTCGCGCTGATCGTCCTCATCGTCCTGGGCTACCGCATGTGGTGGCTCCGCCGGCCCACCAAGGAACGCCGGCTGAGCGCTGGCAGGGCCATGCCGCGCGGCGCCTGGCGCAAGGTCCCGCCGCGCCTGCTGGTGCCGCTCGGGGTGGCCACGGTGCTGGTCGGCTGGTTCCTCCCGCTGCTCGGCATCAGCCTGCTGGTGTTCCTCCTGCTGGACGGCGCGCTGGGGCTCCGGGCCCGCGCACGGGCGGCGCGCACCTGATCAGGAACTGACGCCACGCCGTGCGCCGCCGCCCCGCGTGATCCGACCGGTCCCTCCGGCCCGGTCAGATCACGCGGAAGAGGTCGGCCGCGGCGTGGACGTCGGTGAGGTCCTCGACCGTACGGAGGTTGTCGCACAGGGCGTCCAGCACCGAGTCGGTCCTGGCGGCGCGCGGGGCGCCGACGGCCACGCCGAAGACACGGAAGCCCAGCCGGTGCTTGGCGTCGTTCCAGCCGCGCATCCACTCCTCGGTGACACCGCACTCGTCGTCGGTGATCATCACGATGTCGCCGCGCGTACGGGCGGCGTCGTTCAGCTCCTCCTCCAGCAGTTCGCGGGCGGCCGTCAGAGGTGTCTGGTAGCTGGTGCCGCCGCCGAGGAAGGTCTCCGCGAAGTCGAGCACCTCGGTGATACCGGCGGGTCGGGCGGCCGGGAAACGGAAGACCTGGATCTTGCCGGCGGCGGAGAACAGGATGCCGGCGAAGTCACGCCTGGCGTGGCGGGCCTGATCCAGCAGCGCCAGCGCGCACGCCTTCGCCCACGCCTCCCGGGTGACTCCGCCCGGCCCTTCGATGTACATGGAGTGCGAGGTGTCCACGCACGCGATGACGGCGCCCCGGCCGGTGGCCTGCTCTCCCAGGCTGTCGTAGAGCATCAGTTCCCCGGCGGCGTAGCGCGCGGCGAACACCGCGCGCAGCTCGGGCAGCCCGAGGTTGGCCAGCTCGGAGGGGATGACGCGGGACAGGTCGTCGCCGAGCGTGACGCCGACCAGCTCCCCGGGGGCGTTCTCCACCTTGCGGGCGCGCTCCCCGTCGGCCATCTGCCGGAAACGGCCGATCAGTTCGGCCCACCGTGCGAGCCGGCCGGTGCGCAGCCGCTCGGCGAGCCGGGCGCGCCGGCCGAACGGCATCCGTTCCAGCTCGCCGGGGGCGACGCCCCACGCCCGCAGCAGCGCGGCCTCCTCCCGTACGGCCTTCGCGGCCTGCGCCGCGGCGCTTCCCGCGGCGGCCCGGATGCCGGGGGCCGCCGCCGCGAGGGCCCGCGCGGCGTCCTGGGCGGCCTGCCGGGCGGCGGCTCCGGCGGTCTCGGCAGCCGCCAGGGCCTGCTCCACGGCGTCGGCGGCCGGGGCGGGTACGGTGCGGTCCCCAGGGGGCCTGTCCGGACCGTCCTCGCGGGTCGCGGCCTCGCCGTCCTCGCCGTCCTCGCTGTCTTCACCGTCTTCACTGTCGTCGCGGGTCCGGTCCTCACCGGCGGCGTCCTCACTGGCCGTGTCCTCACTGGCCGTGTCCTCACCCGTCCGGTCCTCAGCGGTTCCGGCGGTCTCGTCGGCGGCCCGCCGGAGCGCCTCGCCCACGGCGGCCGCGGCGTCTTCGGCGTCCTGCCGTGCCCGCTCCGCCCGCTCGGCCTGGCCCCGGGCGTCCCGGGAGCCTTCCAGGATCCGACGCAGCGCGGCGGCCTGGGCGAGCACGGCCATGGCGGCGGCGTACGGGTCGCCGACCGTCTCCCGGCGCAGCTCGGCGAAGTCCGGTGACTCCACCAGTGCCGTGATGACCTCGTGGTTGACCAGCCGGGAGGGGGCCATCCCGGCGCGCTCGCGCAGCCGCGGACCGACCTTGTACGCCGCCGTGAACACGTCGGCCAGGAGATCGGTGGCGGGGGCGTGGCCGTACCGCTCGGTCAGCTCCCCGGCCAGCTCGCGCAGCCCGGCCGACTGTTCGTAGGTGTCGCGCCAGGCGATCCGGTCGAACCGGTCCGCGACCACGGCCGCGGTGTGCCGCTCGGGCGCGGCGGCGGACAGGCTCAGCCATGTCCCCGCCCGGCTCACCAGCTCGTCGAGCCTGCTCGGTGTCGTGTCCACGGTGCTGGATCCCCCGGAGTTCAGAGCTGTGCCTGGACCATGCTCGCGTCCATCCCGAGGGCCTCGGTGAGAACGCGGGCGCGGACGGCGCGCTGGCGGCGGTGGAGCGGCCGGCCCCCGCCGCCTCCCCGCGCAGCTGCTCCAGCCGCTTGCCCGCCGTGGCGAGCTGGTTGTGGGCCTTCTTGATGACCCACTCGCTCAGGGCCTCGCGGGACTGCCCGGCCATGGCGTCGAGCTGGGCCTCCAGTTCGTCGATCGCGTCGGCCAGGTCGAGCGCCTCCTTGGCGTCGGGACTGACGAGTTGCAGCACCTCCCGCTCGACGGCCGGCCGTTCGGCGGGGGAGTTCCACAGCACATGGGTGAGGACCGGCAGGTCGGTCTCGGTGACCGCCGGGCGGCCGTCGAGGTACGCGGACGCCTGGAGCAGGCCCACCGCCTGACGCCAGCGGCGGTCCGAGGCGACGAGTTCCTTGCGGCGCAGGGCGGCCCGGAGCGTACAGACCGCGTCCACGATCACGTCGGGGACGTCCACGGCCGGGACGGCTTCGGTCACGGCCTGCTGCAAGGCGGCCAGCTCGACCGTGGTCCGCACCGGTGCCACGGGGCGGCTGACGGCGGAACGCACCAGCGCGGCGAAGTTCGAGGGATCCGCCAGGTAGCCGACCTCGATCCGCACCAGCAGCCGGTCGTAGATCGCGGCCGTGTCCTCGCCGACGGGCAGTTCGTTGCTGGCCGTGATGGCCCCGATCAGGGGGCAGGGGATCGGCTCGCCGCCGCTCTCGGGGTGGTAGATCCGTTCGTTGAGGTAGCCCAGGGTCTCGTTGAGGGCCGCGGTGGAGCACTTGAATATCTCATCGATGAACGCGACGTGGGCGGTCGTGGCGCGCCCGTCGTAGACCTGGCGGTACTCCCCGCGGGCCAGCGCGGCGACGTCGACGGGACCGAACATCCGTGTCGGCGCGGTGAACTTGGAGAGGAGGATCTCCCAGTAGGCCGCCCCCTCGATCCTGCCGGTGAGCTCCCGGGCCATCGCGGACTTCGCCGTTCCCGGCGGGCCGAGCACCAGCGAGTGCTGCCCGGCCAGCAGGGTCACCACCAGCGTTCGCACCACGTCGGCCCGCTCGTAGAAGCGGTCGGACAGCTCGTCGCTGATCGCCCGCAGCCTCTTGGCCGTGTCCTGCGGGTCCGGTGCGTCCTGGCTCTGCGGCTCCGGTCCGTCCTGCGAGCTCATATCCAACTCCTCACCTCTGACACCCGGTTGGGCCGACGCGGGGATGGTCTCAGAAAGGCCGCGCACGCGGAGAAGCCCCGCGGCTCCGGATCCCGGACCAGCGGGGCTTCTCCACGTACACGTAAATCAGGGGATGTACTTGTAGCCCACGCGCCGCACGGTCTGGATCGTACGGCGGTGGTCCGCGCCCAGCTTGCGGCGCAGCCGCGCCACGTGCACGTCGACGGTCCGGCCGTCGCCCACATGCCCGTAACCCCAGACAGTGGTCACCAACTGGTCGCGGGTGTGCACCCGGTGGGGGTACGCCACGAGATGCGCGAGCAGTTCGAATTCGAGGTACGTGAGATCGAGCTGCCGCCCGTCCACGACCGCGGTCCGCCGGACGCCGTCGATCAGCACGGGCCCGCCGCCCGCCGAAGCAGCGGCGGAGGCGGAGGTGGCAGCGGCCGACGTGGCGGCAGGGGCCGGGGCGGGGACGGCGGCGGGGGCGGAGAGGGCCGCGACGGCTCCGGCCGGGTGCTGGTCGGCCGGTACGAGCACGAGGTAGCCGATCATCGGCGGCTGCCCCGGCAACGACGGCAGGGAGTGCTGGGGCGCGGGCAGCCAGGTCGCGCCCGGCGGCAGGAAGTCCACCACCTGACCGACGGGGACCCCGGCCGGGGCGGGGGCACCGGATGTCTCGTCGCTGTCGACGGCCCGGAGCCGGTGACGGCCGGGCGAGGGGAAGGGACCGGGAAAGGAGGAGAGGGAGTTCGCCATGAGGGGTCAGCTCTTTCGCGCGGAGGACTCGCCGAGACGTCGGGTCGACGAGGACGGACGGGACGTACGTCTGCGCGGCGGCCGAAGGCCGGAAAGGCTTTAGAGGGCCGGCGCGTTCCTCACGCGGCAACACACCCGGTCGAAGTCATGATGCTGCCGGGACGGCCAGAACGGCTCCAGGTCGAAGAGACCCGTCGCGGTGTACTGGAAGCTGGCCATGAACCCATTGAAGCAGATGACGGGGGAGCGCAGCAGCCTCCTCACCTCATTCCGGACGCCGGAGGGGGTGGGCGCCACACGGCACCCACCCCCTCCGGGAACGTTCCTGCGGGGGGACCGGCGTCCCCTCACCGGACTTCCTAGACCTGGCCGGCCTTCTCCAGGGCGCTGCAGCAGGTGTCCACGATCAGCCGCGTGACCACGTACGGGTCGACGTTGGCGTTCGGGCGGCGGTCCTCGATGTAGCCCTTGCCGTCCTTCTCGACCTGCCACGGGATACGGACCGAGGCGCCGCGGTTCGAGACGCCGTAGCTGTACTCGTTCCACGGGGCGGTCTCGTGCAGACCGGTCAGCCGGTCGTCGATGCCCGCGCCGTAGTTCTTCACGTGGTCGAGCGGCTTCGAGCCCTCGCCCAGCGACTCGCACGCGGTGATGATCGCCTCGTACCCCTCGCGCATCGCCTTGGTCGAGAAGTTCGTGTGCGCGCCCGCGCCGTTCCAGTCGCCCTTCACCGGCTTCGGGTCCAGCGTCGCGGAGACGCCGAAGTCCTCGGCGGTGCGGTAGAGCAGCCAGCGCGCCAGCCACAGCTGGTCGGAGACGTCCAGCGGCGAGAGCGGGCCGACCTGGAACTCCCACTGGCCCGGCATGACCTCGGCGTTGATGCCGGAGAGACCGAGACCGGCCTTGAGGCAGTTGTCGAGGTGCGCCTCGACGACGTCACGGCCGAAGATCTCGTCCGAGCCCACGCCGCAGTAGTAGCCGCCCTGCGCGGCGGGGAAGCCGCCCTCGGGGAAGCCGAGCGGACGGGCGCCCTTGAAGAAGGTGTACTCCTGCTCGATGCCGAAGATCGGCTCCTGCGCCGCGAACTTCTCCGCGACCTCCGTCAGCGCCGCACGCGTGTTGGACTCGTGCGGCGTCATGTCGATGTTCAGGACCTCGCACAGGACGAGGACGTCGTCCCCGCCGCGGATCGGGTCGGGGCAGGAGAAGACCGGCTTCAGCACGCGGTCGGAGGCGTGGCCCTCGGCCTGGTTGGTGCTCGAACCGTCGAAGCCCCAGATGGGCAGCTCGGCGCCGTCGCTGAGGATCTTCGTCTTCGAGCGCAGCTTCGCGGTCGGCTCGGTACCGTCGATCCAGATGTACTCAGCCTTGAACGTCACGGGGCCTCATCCTTTGCGGGTGCAGCAGGTTTGACCCGAAGCCTCGCAATGTGTGATTTCCCCGCCGTTGCCCTTCCATGAACCACGTGTTACTCGGGCTCATTTTGTGACGTTTTCGTGCTGTGAGGTTTCGCCGCGCGTACTCCGGGTCACGGGTGCCCTCCCTTCTTGATCGGGGGTTCTTCCGCCCTGCCGGGTTCACGCGTCACACTGGCGCGCATGGACAAGCCACGCATCGGACTGCTCGGCACCGGCCCCTGGGCGGAGCGTACGCACGCCCCCGCGCTCGCCGCCCACGACGGGGTCGTATTCAGCGGCGTCTGGGGACGCCGCCCCGAGGCCGCCGCCGCGCTCGCCGGGGCGCACGGGATCACCGCCCACTCCGGCGAGGTCGGCCTCGACGCGCTCTTCGCCGAGAGCGACGCCGTCGCCTTCGCGCTGCCGCCGGACGTCCAGGCGCCGCTGGCGGCCCGCGCGGCGGCGGCCGGCTGCCACCTCCTGCTGGACAAGCCGGTCGCGACGACCGTACGGGGCGCCCGCGAGGTCGCGGACGCGGCGGCGGCCTCCGGGGTGGCGTCCGTCGTCTTCTGCACCCTGCGTTTCGCGCGCGACACGGCCGAATGGGTGGACGAACAGTCGGCAAAGGGGGGCTGGTTCACGGCCCACGCACAGTGGCTCGGCGCGCTCTACGCGCCGGGGGAGGAGAGCCCGTACGCCGAGTCCCCATGGCGCCGCGAGAAGGGCGGGCTGTGGGACGTCGGCCCGCACGCGCTGTCCGCGCTGATCCCGCCGCTGGGCGATGTGACAGCGGTGACGGCCGTACGCACCGAACCGGACCTCACCCAGCTCGCACTCCGGCACGTGTCGGGCGCGGCCAGCACGGTGACGCTCAGCCTGAGCGCGCCGAGGGCGGGCGCCGGCACGGGAGTGGAACTGCGCGGCACGCACGGTGTCGCGGTGCTCCCGCAGGGCTGGGGCGACCCGGTCGGCTCCTTCGGTACGGCGATCGACGCGCTCCTGGAGTCGGTCCGTACGGGCGCGCCGCACGCGTGCGACGTACGGTTCGGGCTCCGGCTGACGGAGATCCTCGCGGAGGCGGAGTCCCAGATGGCCGCGGCGGCGGCAGCTGCGGGCACGGGGCCAGGGGCGGCGTCGGGGGCGGCGTAGCCGCTGCTCCTCGGCCGACTGCTCCTCTGTTCCTCAGTCGACGTGGAGGATCCGGGCGCCCCGGTCCGTCCGGTCGCTCTCCTGCACGTGCTCGACCCGGTCGCTCCGGTCACTCCGGTCGTTCACGTCACTCCGCTCGACCACGCCGTTCCGTTCGGCCTGCCCGCCGACGCAGACCGCCGACGCCTGCCGGTCCGTGCGGGGCGTCGGCGCCGCCGTGTCCCCGGCCGGAGCCGTCAGGGCCACCAGCGCTGTCGAGCCGGCCAGCAGGGCGAGCGTTCCCCGGCTGAGGGCGGTCGTTTGACGAGGCACGTGGGGAGACTCCTGTCCCCGGCCCCGCGGCAGGCGGGCCGGCTGGGTTCCGGATGCCGATACGTACGCACCGCGGGACCGCCGGGCTCAGCGCCACACGAGCAACATGCGTCACAGGCACCACAGTTCACCGGCCTCACCTGCCGGAGCGGGAGGCCTCCGTCACCGCTTGAGGGCGTCCCGTACCGCCTCGTCCGTGCGCGCCACCACGGCCGTACCGTCGTCCGCCGTGATGATCGGCCGCTGGATCAGCTTCGGGTGCGCGGCGAGCGCCGCGATCCAGCGCTCGCGCGAACCGGCGTCCCGCGCCCACTCCTTGATGCCCAGCTCCTGCGCCGCGGCCTCCTGGGTGCGGGTGATGTCCCACGGTTCGAGCCCGAGACGGCCGAGCACCTCCCGGATCTCGTCCTCGGACGGCACGTCCTCCAGATACCGGCGGACGGTGTACGAGGCACCCTCCGCGTCGAGCAGGGTGAGCGCGCCACGGCACTTGGAACAGGCGGGGTTGATCCAGATCTCCATCTTCCCGAGCCTACCTCCAGGCACCCCTTCCACACCCGTCAAACCGGGTCTGGCCAGGGGCGATTGTCAGTGGTGGGCAGTAAAATGGAGGGAGTTCGTGAGGGTCCCACCACCACGCCGGGAGGCTGACGATGGCTGTTGCCACCATCACGGAGAACTCCGCCGAATCCGCGCCGACCCCATCCGTTCCGTCCGCTCAGCGCAAGCGCTCCGCCCCGTCCTCCGCCGCGTCCGTCACTCCGACCGTACTCAAGCGCAAGCCGCTGCCCGCGGGCCGCCCCCGGGAGTGGTACGAGAGCCACAACCGCCGGCTCAAGGCCATGCGCCTCGCCATCGCCCTGCTCGACTCGGGCGTGTATCACCCGTCGAGCGCGCCCAACCGGCGGATACGGAGCACGGCGGCCCGGATCGGGATCCACCCGCCGTCCAACACCACCTGCCGCATGGTGCGCGAGCTGATCCGCTAGCGGACCCGACGGCAGTGGCGGCGGCCGCCTCCCTCATGCTCCGAGGCGCCGCCGCCAGCGAACTTCGCCGTCGTGCCACTCATCGGTGGGGCTCAGTCCGACCGCCGCCGCGACCGCGCCGGACGCCCGATGGCCGGGATGGATATGGGCGATCACCGTCCCCACGCCCTGCTTCGTCAGCCACCCCACCAGCCCTCGCGCCGCCTCCGTGGCGAACCCGCGCCCCTGCCACGCGGTCCCCACCACCCAGGACAGCTCGGCGACCGTCTCGTCCCGGAGGGTGCGGTGCGGGGTGACGGTCGCCTGGACCGTACCGGACAGCTCTCCCGGGCCCGCCCGCTCCGTCAGCACCCAGTTGCACCAGGAGAAGGCCGGATCGGGCGAGCCGGCGACCAACCTCGTGTACCGACGGCGGAGTTCCTCCGCCGTCGACGGTCGGCCGCCGATGAACGCGTGCAGCGCGGGGTCGGCGAGCACGCCCGCCATCTCCTCCGCGTGCTCGACACACAGCGGCAGCAGCGTCAGCCGCGGCGTCTCGATCACGGCGGTCCGTACCGGGGGAACGGCGGTCACGACGGCTCCCGCTCCAGGTCATCGCCACCCGCCGCCGGCTCCGCCGCGTCGGAACCCGCACCTGGGGGCCGGAGCCAGGGCCGCATCCGGACGGTGTGCAGCCGGCCATGCCGGAGCGCGAACTCCGGCAGCGATATCCCGAACTCGTCCGAGAGCGCGGCGAGCGCCTCGTACTCGTCATCCGGATCCAGCCCCAGGGGCTCCACCCCCGCCCCCTGGCCCTCCTCGTACGCGGGGAACAACTCCTCCGGGTCGAGCGAGTCGGGCAGCTCCCCCCACTGCTCGATCTCCTCGCCGCGCACCGTGAACCCGTACACGCGCTGCCCGTCCTCGGCGTACGAGAAGTGGAACGCGCCCGGCGGCGCGGAGAGCCGATCGCCGCGCTCGCACCACACCGTGACCGACTCGGCGCCGGCGGACGCCGATTCTCCGAGCCCGTTCAGCCGCTCCGGCAGCAACGCCTCGGAGAGCTGGGCGCGGCTCTCGTAGGCGAAACTCCAGCCGTCCCCGCATCGGCCGACCCGGGCGACGGGCCGCCGCTCCCTGGTCATCTCGTCCTCACCGGCCGGCGCCAGCAGCGGCCCCTGCCCTATCCGGCCGGCCAACTCCTCCGGCGGGACGCCCCGTACGAAGACGAAGCGGTAGCCGCCCTCCCGGTCGGCCGCCGGGGAGGGCTCGTCGGCGAGCCAGGCGAGCCCGTCGTCCCACGACGCCCCCTTGCCCTCTTCGACCCCGCCACCGGCACCGGATCCGCCACCGCCACCGGCACCCGCACCCACGCCCGTCTCCCGCCCCTCCGCGCCCCGGGGCGTCTCCAGCAGATACCGGCCGCGCTCCGGGGTGAGCACGGGCCCGAGCAGCGGATCGGCGAGCAGCCCGACCGGGCCGAGGTGCTCGTCCCCGTACGGCTCCCAGAGGGCCGCGGCCGCGGCGAGGGTGTCCCACGCCGCCTCGGTGTCCCCCCAGCGCGCCTGCTCCCGCGCCGCGTCCACCGCGGCGCCGAACGGCCCGGGGGCCTCGTACCGGAACGTACTCCCCGAGGTCCCGCGGTCCCGCGTCCCACCGCCGTTCAGCAGCGCCTCCACCTCGACGCGCAGCCCGCGGGCACGGGGCCTGCCGCACTCCTCCGCCTCCGTGAAGACCTTCAGGGAGGCGTCGGCCGCCGCACCGCGCAGACAGGCCAGCCGCGCCTCCTCGACCTCGGCGTCCAGTTCGCGCGTCGTGTCGTTCTCGAACCCCGGTGTGTTCCAGTACGCCCGGTGGAAGCTCCGGAACAGGGCCTGCATCAGCTCCATGAAAGATTCGTACCGGTCCGGGGCGTCGGACGAACCGGGCCGGTGGAGGTAGGCGGCCCACTCCCCGTCCGCGTTCACGTCCCCGGGATCGAGCAGAACCTCGGCCGGGCCCGCCGCCCCATCCACCGCCACATCCGACTCCACACGCAGTTGCAGCGCCCGGCCCCACGGACCGTCCGGGCCCCGCAGACCGCCCCGCTCCTGCGGATCCCCGTACCACCGCGTCCCCTCCGCCGTCCCCAGCAGCCGGAGGCCCGTCCCGGCGGGGCGCCAGCCGTCCGTGACGGCCAGGAACGACCGGAAGGTCGGCGGCAGCACCACATCAGGACCGAGCCGCTCCTCCAGCGCGCCGATCCGCTCGGGACCGGCGCCCGCGAACCCGAGCCACCACTCGCCCGACGCGTCCGGGCCCGGATCCGAGTCCGCCCGCGCACCGGGGGAGCCGGCCCAGTCCGCACTCCACCGCTCAAGGAAGGGACGCCAGTTGTAGGTCTTCATGCCGTTCATGGTGCCAGCGCCCACTGACAGTCCCCCCGCCCCGTCCTCGCCCGGCTGGCCGGGGCCGGCCGTCTGCGGCTAACCTGATCGGGAGTACGAAAGCGGCGGTGGGGCTCGCCGTACCGGAACCGCGGTGCGACCACCGCCAACGGTCCCTACTTGCGATGGAGCGCGCCCCGGCGCGGGCGCCCGGCGAGTAGGAGAGTGTTCCGCGTGATGCCCGAGATCGCGGTGGTGGCGCTGGGCGGCGTGATCGGAGCGTCGGTCCGTTACGGGGCCGGGCTCCTGTGGCCCACCGCCCCCGACGCCTTCCCTTGGACGACGCTCACCGTGAACGCGGTCGGATGTGCGGTGATCGGTGTGTTCATGGTGGTGATCACCGACCTGTGGACGGCGCACCCCCTGGTACGGCCCTTCTTCGGCACGGGCGTCCTCGGCGGGTTCACCACCTTCTCGACGTACGCCGTGGACATCCAGCGCCTGGTCACGCACGGCCGGGCGGGCATCGGCACGGCCTATCTGGGACTGACCCTGCTCGCCGCGTTCGCGGCGGTGTGGAGTGCGGTGTGGGCGACCCGCCGCGTACTGGCATGGAGGCAGGCATGACCGGACCGACGGGTATGGCACTGCGCCTGACGGTCTTCGTCGGCGAGACCGACCTGTGGCACCACAGGCCGGTCTACACGGAGATCGTCCACCGCGCCCACAAGGCGGGGCTGGCGGGCGCCAGCGTCTTCCGCGGCGTCGAGGGCTTCGGCGCCTCCTCGATGATCCATACGCAGCGGCTGCTCTCCCTCAGCGAGGACCTGCCCGTGGCGGTCGTGATCGTCGACACCGAGGAACGGATCAGAGCCTTCCTCCCCCAGCTCGACGAAGTGGCCGGCGAGGGCCTGGTGACGCTGGACCGCTGCGAGGTCGTCCGCCACGGGGGCCGGGAGGCACCCCGGTGAACTGGTTCCTGGTGGCCCTGGGCGCCGCCGTCGGAGCCCCGCTCCGCTATCTGACCGACCGCTCCGTCCAGCGGCGGCACGACTCGCTCTTCCCCTGGGGCACCTTCACCGTCAACGTGACCGGCTGCCTCGTCCTCGGACTGGTGACCGGCGCGATCACCGCGGGCGCGGCCTCCTCCTCCGTACAACTCCTCCTCGGTACGGGCTTCTGCGGCGCGCTCACGACGTACTCCACCTTCAGCTACGAAACCCTCCGCCTCGCCGAGGACGGCGCCCGCCTCTACGCCGCGGCCAACGTGCTCGCCTCGGTGGTGACCGGCCTGGGCGCGGTCTACCTGGGCGTCGCACTCGCAGGAGCCCTATGGCCCTAGGGGCGGCGCGCCGTCACTGACCGCGCCAGATGTTGTCGTACGCGGCTTCCTCGATGGACCGCCGCTGCCGTACGGCCTCCAGTTCCATCACCGCGTCGTTGACGGCGGCGAGCACGGTCACCACCGAGTCGTCCCCGATCTCCGGCGCGTCCTCCCCCTGCCCTTCCCCGATCCCGAGCGCGGCGGCGAGCGCCGCGAGAACCGGCTCACCCGACGCCCAGCGGGCGGCCGCGTGGCGGCGCGCGGGGGAGTCGGCCAGGGCCGTCCGGCCCGTACGAACGGGAAGCCAGCGGTGGCGTTCCCGGGTGAGCCCGCCCTCCGCCTCCAGAGCGGCGACGTAGACATCGGACAGCCCCTGGCCCCGCCGCCACAGCCAGTCCTCGACGGTCTCGTACGGCGCGTCCCTCACCAGCGCCGACGCGGCCTCGTCCAGCAGGCGGTCCGGCAGCGTCGACCGGCCGCCGGGCACGATGCGGTCGCCTTCCAGCGTCAGCGCCTGGGCGCCCGAGAGGTCGATCACCTCGGCCCCGGCGAGCACGAGCGACAGGTCACCCCGTTCCACGGGGCGGCCGGCCGCCACGTCCATGGAAACGATCAGCAGGTCACGCGGTGTGGTCATGAGCGGCTCCGTGTCAGAGGCACTGTGGCGGTCCTGGCCGACTCCAGTCTCCCCCGCGCAGCCCCGGCAGACCGGAAACAGCCCCTCCGAACGGCGGTTTCGCCTGTTCGAAGGGGCTGCCGGGGAGGCTTCGGCCTAGATGTCGGGCCTAGATGTCGAAGTACAGCTCGAACTCGTGCGGGTGCGGACGGAGCTGGATCGGCGCGATTTCCTTCGTGCGCTTGTAGTCGATCCACGTCTCGATCAGGTCCGACGTGAAGACGCCGCCCGCCTGGAGGTACTCGTTGTCCGCCTCCAGCGCGTCCAGGACGGCCGGGAGGGAGGTCGGGACCTGGGGGACGCCCGCGTGCTCCTCGGGGGCGAGCTCGTAGAGGTCCTTGTCGATCGGCTCGGCCGGCTCGATCTTGTTCTTGACGCCGTCCAGGCCCGCGAGGAGGAGCGCGGAGAAGGCCAGGTACGGGTTGGAGGACGGGTCAGGGGCGCGGAACTCGACGCGCTTGGCCTTCGGGTTCGAGCCCGTGATCGGGATGCGCATCGCGGCGGAGCGGTTGCGCTGCGAGTAGACCAGGTTGACCGGGGCCTCGAAGCCGGGGACCAGGCGGTGGTACGAGTTCACCGTCGGATTGGTGAAGGCCAGCAGCGACGGGGCGTGCTTCAGGATGCCGCCGATGTAGTAGCGGGCGGTGTCCGAGAGGCCCGCGTAACCCTGCTCGTCGTAGAAGAGCGGCGTGCCGCCCTGCCACAGGGACTGGTGGACGTGCATGCCAGAGCCGTTGTCACCGAAGATCGGCTTGGGCATGAACGTCGCGGTCTTGCCGTTGCGCCAGGCGACGTTCTTCACGATGTACTTGAAGAGCATCAGGTCGTCGGCCGCGGCCAGCAGCGTGTTGAACTTGTAGTTGATCTCGGCCTGGCCGGCGGTGCCCACCTCGTGGTGCTGGCGCTCGACCTGGAGGCCGGACGCCTCCAGCTCCAGGGAGATCTCGGCGCGCAGGTCGGCGAAGTGGTCGACCGGCGGGGCCGGGAAGTAGCCGCCCTTGTAGCGGACCTTGTAACCCCGGTTGTCCTCGACCGCACCGGTGTTCCAGGCGCCCGCCTCGGAGTCGATGTGGTAGAAGCCCTCGTTCGCCGTGGTGTTGAACCGCACGCTGTCGAAGACGTAGAACTCGGCCTCGGGGCCGAAGTACGCGGTGTCCGCGATGCCGGTGGAGGCGAGGTACGCCTCGGCCTTCTTGGCGATGTTGCGCGGGTCGCGGCTGTACTGCTCGCCCGTGATCGGGTCGTGGATGAAGAAGTTGATGTTCAGCGTCTTGTCACGGCGGAACGGGTCCACCCGAGCCGTCGACAGGTCCGCGCGCAGCGCCATGTCGGACTCGTGGATGGCCTGGAAACCACGGATCGAGGAGCCGTCGAACGCGAGCTCCTCGGTCGGGTCGAACGCCTTCGCCGGGATCGTGAAGTGCTGCATCACGCCAGGCAGGTCGCAGAAGCGGACGTCGACGAACTTGACGTCCTCGTCCGCGATGAACTTCTTGGCCTCGTCGGCGTTCTGGAACATCCAGCTCCTCCTCCTCCCGTCCCGGGGAGGGGCGGGGGTTATCGGTCGTGCGGCCAGTGCGGTGGCACACGCTGGACCCGACCTTAGGTTTCCGGGATTTCTCCAGCATGACCCATTTGTTTCGTCGAAGTTAACCAGCCAGGGTGTGTGCCGGGGGTACGACGGCTCCGCACGCGTACCCCCGCGCCCCTGGCGCCAACCCCGTCCCGGGGGCGCCGGCACCGCCGCAGTACCGTGGACGGGTGGACAACAGGCAAGTAATCGGATCGTGGCTCTCGGGGCCCCGCGCCGCGGCCGAGAACATGGGCGTCGACTTCGGCTACCGGGGCGAACGGCTCGGTCTGCCGGAGCGCGGCCCCGGCTCCGTCGCCCCGCTCGGGCGGCGCTTCGGCGCCCTCTTCGTCGACTGGGGGCTCTGCATGCTGATCGCATACGGACTCCTCGCCGACGGTGACTGGCAGGCATCGGGCAACTGGGCCCTCGGGGTGCTCCTCGTGCTCGGCGTGCTCACCGTCGGCACGGTCGGCTTCACGCCGGGCAAGCGACTTTTCGGCCTCCGTGTCATCGCCGAGGGCGGCGGGCGCCTGGGCTTCTGGCGCGTTCTCGTCCGTACGGTGCTGCTCTGCATCGCCATCCCCGCGCTGGTCTGGGACCGCGACGGCCGCGGGCTGCACGACCGCCTCGCGCGGGCCGTGCAGGTACGCGCCTGAGGCCGACAGGTACGCGCCTGAGGCCGAAGCGGGCGTACGGAGAGGCCGGGCGCGTATCCGGAGAGCCGGGGCATGAAGAGAGGGCGGTCGGAGAGTTCTCCGGGCCGCCCTCTTCTGTGGCTTCTGTGGTTTCTTCTACGGGTTCTTCTGTTGCCGCTCGGTTGTGTGCGGCTAGCGCATCTTTCCGCCGCGCGGCATCCGCATGCCCTTCGGCATCGGCCCCTTCGGCAGCGGCATGTTGCTCATCAGGTCGCCCATCGCCCGCAGCCGGTCGTTGGCCGCCGTCACCTGCGGGCCGGCCAGCACCCGGGGCAGCTTCAGCATGGTCGTACGGACCTTCTTCAGCGGCACCTGGCCCTCGCCGTCACCGACGATGATGTCGTGCACCGGTACGTCGACCACGATGCGCGCCATCTTCTTCTTCTCGGCGGCCAGCAGGCCCTTCACCCGGTTCGGGTTGCCCTCGCCGACCAGGACGATGCCCGCCTTGCCCACCGCGCGGTGGACGACGTCCTGGCTGCGGTTCATGGCGACCGCCGGGGTCGTGGTCCAGCCACGGCCGACGTTCTCCAGGACCGCGGCCGCCGCGCCCGGCTGGCCTTCCATCTGGCCGAAGGCGGCCCGCTCCGCGCGTCGCCCGAAGATGATCGCCATCGCGAGGAACGCCAGGATGAAGCCCAGGATCCCCAGATAGATGGGGTGATCGATCAGGAAGCCGATCGCGAGGAAGACGCCGAAGGTGACGATTCCCACACCACCGACGACAAGCCCGACCTTCGAGTCGGCCCGCCGGGTCATCTTGTAGGTGAGAGCGATCTGCTTCAGTCGCCCCTGGTTCGCAGCAGTGTCTGCGTTGTCCTTCCTCGCCATGCCCAGAAGTTTACGTGGCGTGGGAAGTGGCGGCAGACACGGCCTCCAGTACGTGCTCCGCCTCGACCCGGTCCTTGGCCCTGCGGCGGTCCTCCAGGACGGCCGTCCAGGCGTTGCGGCGGGCCGTGCGCTGGCCGGCGCTCAGGAACAGGGACTCCACGGCGCGCAGCGCGGTGGAGACGGACGGCAGGGTGGCGGGGAGGGCCGCGGAGCGGCGGGTGGGTGTGTCCGCCGCCGTCGCCTCCGTGACGGTGGTGGGTCGTACCGGCGCGACCTGCATGATGGCGGTCCCCTCAGGAGCGGTGAAGGCAGACGTGCGGGCGAACGCACAAGCGAACGGATGAGCGGAGCGCGGGACGTCTGTTCGCAGAGCGTGCGTTCAGTGTCACTCACTGGTGTTACCAGGGCGTGACCGAACGGTCAAACGTGGATGAAACCCTGGCGCGGGGGCAGAAGTTGGACCCCGAACGAATGTGCGGTCCGTACGCCCCCTTGGCCTGCGAGGAGCGTACGGACCGCGACGTGCCGGGCGCTACCGGCTGGTAGTCACTTGTGCGCCGATTCACACAATCCGCGGGTCATACAGCCTGGGCGACGGCCGCCGCGCCGCGCCGCTCGATCGCCTGCTGGTAGAGCCGGCCCGCGCGGTACGACGAACGCACCAGCGGTCCGGACATGACGCCGGAGTAGCCGATGGCGTCGGCCTCGTCCTTCAGCTCCACGAACTCGGCGGGCTTCACCCAGCGCTCGACGGGGTGGTGGCGCGCGGACGGCCGCAGGTACTGCGTGATGGTGATCAGCTCGCATCCGGCGTCGTGGAGCTGGCGCAGGGCCTCGCTGATCTCCTCGCGGGTCTCGCCCATGCCGAGGATCAGGTTGGACTTGGTGATCAGTCCCGCCTCGCGGGCGCGGGTGATCACGTCGAGGGAGCGCTCGTAACGGAAGCCGGGGCGGATCCGCTTGAAGATCCGCGGCACCGTCTCGACATTGTGCGCGAGCACCTCGGGCCGCGACGAGAAGACCTCGGCGAGCTGCTCCGGCACCGCGTTGAAGTCCGGGATGAGCAGCTCGACCTTGGTGTGGCCGCTCTCGCGCTCCGCGGTCAGCGCGTGGATCCGGCGAACGGTCTCCGCGTAGAGCCAGGCCCCGCCGTCCTCCAGGTCGTCGCGGGCGACGCCGGTGATGGTGGCGTAGTTGAGGTCCATGGTGACGACGGACTCACCGACGCGGCGCGGCTCGTCGCGGTCGAGCGGCTCGGGCTTGCCCGTGTCGATCAGGCAGAAGTCGCACCGTCGCGTGCACTGTTCGCCGCCGATGAGGAAGGTGGCCTCGCGGTCCTCCCAGCATTCGAAGATGTTGGGACAGCCGGCCTCCTGGCAGACCGTGTGCAGGCCCTCGCTCTTCACGAGCTTCTGCAACTGCTGGTACTCGGGGCCCATTTTCGCCCGGGTCTTGATCCACTCGGGCTTGCGCTCGATGGGGGTCTGGCTGTTCCGGACCTCCAGGCGCAGCATCTTGCGTCCGTCGGGTGCGACAGCGGACACGTCCGGCACCTCTCTCTGCTGGCGCGGCATTCGATTCTTCGGCGAACACCAGGTTACGCCCGTTATTTGCGTGGTCTTACGTCTGGCCAACCCCTGGGCGGAGAGGCGCATTCCCCGGTGCGTTTCCGGGGGGCGTTCCCCGGTGCGGTTTCCCGTACGGCCGAGGGCCTACGGGCGGGGCCTGTCACCGCGTCCGCCGCGCGCCCCCTACGCGCTCGCTTTCAGTGCCGCGGCCGCCGGTCCGGGTTCCCGTACGGGCTCCCGTACGAGCTCTGCCACCGGCTCGCGCCCGATCGGGCGCGGCGTCGGCTCGGCCCCCTCCAGGATGTCCCGCAGGTGCCTCTCCACCACGGGGACGACCTCCGCGACCGTGATCTCCCGGCCCAGTTCGTACGAGAGCGACGTCACGCCCGCGTCCCGGATCCCGCACGGCACGATCCGGTCGAACCAGGTGTTGTCCGGGTTCACGTTGAACGAGAAGCCGTGCATCGTCACGCCCTTGGCGACCCGGATCCCGATCGCCGCGAGCTTGCGGTCCTCCCGGCGCTGGCCCGCGTTGGACGGGGCATACTCGGGCCCGTTCAGCCGGGGGTCGAACTCCTCGTCCGTCAGCCGGGGGTCCGCCCCCGGCGCCGTTCCGGGCGCGAGGTCCAGCGAGAGCCCGCCCAGCGGGGCGCGCTCCGGCACCGGATCGCCCAGCACCCACACGCCGCTGCGCCCCTCGACCCGGCTGGTCTCCAGGCCGAACTCGGCGGCCGTACGGATCAGCGCGTCCTCCAGGCGGCGGACATGCGCGACGACGTCCACCGGACGCGGCAGCTTCAGGATCGGGTACCCCACGAGCTGCCCGGGACCGTGCCAGGTGATCTTCCCGCCGCGGTCCACGTCGACGACAGGGGTGCCGTCGAGCGGGCGCTCACTGTCCGCCGTGCGCCGCCCGGCCGTGTAGACCGGCGGATGCTCCAGCAGCAGACAGGTGTCGGGGATCTCGTCCGCGAACCGGGCCGCGTGGACCCTGCGCTGCTCCTGCCACGCCTCCTGGTACTCGACCGCCTCCGCGCCGAAACCGAGATGGACGTACCGCAGCTCACCCACGGCAGAGCCTCCTTACCACCGGCCGAGAAACTTTCGTCCTGCACGCATCGCGCGCCCTTGCCACTGTACGGCGGCCTCCGGACGGAGGGCCGGGCAGGTGCGCCCGGCCCTCCGTCCGGAAGCCGGTGCCCGCCGCCGACGCGGATTCATGGACTTGTCCCACGTCAGCGACGCAATCGATCCTCACACGATCGGATGAATGTGGGGCGAACGTGGCAGTGAGACCGGTCACGGCTACTACATTCGCGCCGTTCCATAAGGGCTGCTCCCTTGGCCCGGAAGGCAGGAGACCGTACAGCACATGTCGGAACGACCTCCGCAGCGCACCCCCAACCGCCAGCTCGCCGCCCTCATCGCCGAAGCCGGATTCTCCCACGCGGGTCTCGCCCGCCGGGTGGATCAGCTGGGCCTTGAGCACGGCCTCGATCTGCGGTACGACAAAACGTCGGTGACCCGGTGGCTGCGCGGGCAGCAGCCACGCGGCACCACCCCCGCACTGATCGCCGAGGTCTTCACCCGCCGGCTCGGACGCCGGCTCTCCGCGCAGGATCTGGGGCTGGACGCCTGTGCCCCGGTCTACGCGGGCCTCGAATTCGCCTCGACCCCCGAGGAAGCCGTCGACATCGTCGGCGGACTGTGGCGCAAGGACTCCGGCAGCCACAACGAACTCCGCAAGATCGCGTTCACCCCCGCCGGCCTGGTCGTCCCCAGCCGCGACTGGCTGATCGGGCGCGCCGACGAACGGGTGGCCCACCCGGGGCTCACCGCCGGTCCCGCCGCGCCCGCCGGCCCCACCGCTCCGGGCGGCCAGGGCAGCCAGGCCGGGGCCGGCCCCGCACCCGCCGGAGCCGCTTCCGGCCGTACCCCCGGTCCCGTCCCGCCGCGCCCCGGCCGGGGGCCGGGAGCCGCCCGGGTGCCCGCCCAGGCCCAGGCCCAGGGGCTCGCCAAGGGGAGACCCCAGGTCCCGGGGCACGCCGCGCAGGGGCCGCAGGGCGCCCTCGCGGCCCAGCACACCCAGGGCGTCCCGGCCGCCCCGTCGGCCCTCTCCGCCCTGTCCGGCCTCCCGCGCCAGCGCACCGAACGCGCCGTCGGCCAGCGCGTCACCACCGGCGACATCGAGGCCCTGCGCTCCGTCGGCGACCTCTTCCGCACCCTCGACCACGCCTACGGCGGCGGCCACGCCCGCCAGGCCCTCGTGCGCTACCTGGAGCACGAGGCCGAACCGATGCTGCGGGGCCTGTACGGCGAGACCACCGGCCGCAGGCTCTTCGCCGCCGCGGCCGATCTGACCCGGCTGGCCGGCTGGACCTCGTACGACATCGCCGCGCACGGCCTCGCCCAGCGCTACTTCGTCCAGGCGCTGCGGCTCTCCCAGGCGGCCGGGGACCGCGCGTACGGCTCGTACGTCCTGGTCACGATGAGCCGGCAGGCCGTCTACCTCGGCCACGGCCGCGAGGCCGTCCAGCTCGCCCGCGTCGCCCAGCAGGGCATCGGCGCGTCCGCGCCCCCGGTCGTCCAGGCGCTGCTGCACTCCGCCGAGGCGCGCGGGCACGGCGTGCTCGGCGAGGCGCGGGCCTGCTCCGCCTCGCTCGTACGGGCCGAACGCGCCCTGGACGCGGCGCGCCCCGGCGACGAGACGCCGCGCTGGGCGCGCTTCTTCGACGAGGCGCAGTTCGCGGACGAACTCGCCCACTGCCACCGCGATCTCCAGCAGCACCGCGTCTGCGTCCAGCACGCCGAGCGCTCGCTCCAGCTGCGCGCCCCCGAGTACGCCCGCAGCCGCCTCTTCTGCCGGGTCGTGCTCGCCTGCGGGCGCCTCGGCCTCGGCGAGCTGGACCAGGCGTGCGTGCTCGGCGCGGAGGCCGCCCGGCAGGCCACGGAGATGCGATCGGCGCGCGCGGTGGAGTACGTACGCGACTTCGAGCGGCGGCTGGAGCCGTACCGGGACGCCACGGCCGTACGGAACTACCGCGACCGGGTTGCCGCGATCGGCTGAGGAGCGCCGCGTGGTGGGCCGCGTGGTGAGCCGGTCCCGTCCGGGGGAGGTCGACACCCGGACGGGACCGGAGCTGTGCGCCCGGGACGCCGCTACGCCACCGCGGCGATCGGCGCCGTCTCGTACGCCGGGCGTACGCCCAGGTCGCGCAGGATCGCGTGGGCGGCGCGGCGGCCCGAGAAGAGCGCGCCCTGCACGGTGTTCATGTCGCGGTGGTCGCCGCACACGTACAGCCCCGACAGCAGCCGCACCGGCCGGCGCAGGTCGTGCGGCGGGTCCATCGCGGGTACGGACTCCGGGTCGTGATGGACCGCCAGCAGCTCCCAGTCGTCGGTCGGCGTCCCGTACAGGCGGGCGAGGTGCGCGCGGACCGTACGGTCCAGCTCCGCGGCCGGGGGCGGGGTGCCGAGCACCGTCGACGAGATCAGCACGCGGCCCTGGGGCGCGCGCGACGGGTCCACCGCGCTCATCACCGCCGTGTGCGTGACGGGGCCCTCGCGGTCGGCGTCCAGCAGCAGCGCGGGCTCGGTCAGCGGGGGCGCGGGCGCCGTGTGGTGCAGCACCGTCACGGGGTGGAACTCCGGCACCCGCAGCCCGGGCAGCAGCTCGGCCGCGGCGCGCGCGCCCGTCGCCAGGACGAGCGAGCGGCAGGCGATCTCGCCGTGCTCCTTGGTGCTCACGCAGTTGATCGACGTGTCCGTGACACAGACGTCCGTACGGACGGTGCCCTCCGGCAGGGTCCGCGCCAGCAGTTCCGGCAGGGTGGCGGAGCCGCCGGCGGGGACGAAGAGCCGGCCCCGCGCGAACGCCCGCAGCGCGAGATCGGCGCACCGGCTCGACGTCCGGAGTTCCGGGTCGCAGAGCAGCGCGGTGAGCAGCGGGCGTATGAAGCCGTTGACGGTACGGGCGGGCAGCCCGCGCACCGCGAGCGCCTCCCCCGCGGTCCGCTCGGGGCGGCCCAGCAGCCGGGCCGTCGGGGTCGCCGCCAGGCGCCCCAGGGCGGCGCTGAGCCGCGCCTGGTCGACCGCGCCGCCCAGCGGCGGACGGGGGGCGCTCGCCAGGGCGCGCGCGACGGTGAGTGCGCTCCGCGCGCTCCCGACCGCACCGGTGCGGTAGTTCCTGCCCTCGCTGTGGACGAGCACGCCCGGCGAGAACATCCGCACGGCCGCGCCTTCGAGCCCCGGCGTGCGGAGCAGATCCGGGTACGAGGTGGTGAGGAGCCGTCCGCCGCGGTCCAGCCGGAAGCCGTCGACCTGGTCCGTGGCCATCCGGCCGCCGATGTGGGGGGCGGCCTCCAGGACGCTGACCGTGACGCCCGCGCTGGTGAGGTGGTGCGCGGCGGACAGACCTGCGAGGCCGGCTCCGATGATGACGACGTCTGCGTGGTGCGCGGTGCTGAGTGCGGTGCTGAGCACGTGCCCCTCCCCGAGGTCAGCGCGGCTGGGTGGGTGGTCCGATGCCCGGCACCGGATCCGATGCCCGCACCGGACCACCCGGAACGCCCCGGACGAGCCAGCCCGCAGTCCCGCCCGCGGCGCCACCGCGGACTCACTCGTCGAGTTCCGGGACGAGCGTAGGGACGGATGAGCGCCCGGCGGACGCGCGCGGGCGGGGGCACCGATGCATGGGGGGTGCGCGGCCCCGTACGGCGGACGCGGCCGAGCGGCGCGGGAGACTCCGCCCGGGCTCCGGCCCGTTCCGTGTGCGCTCCCGGGCCCGGCCACGAGCACGGCGGACCCGCTCCCGGGCCGGAGCGCCGCGCGCCGGCCCCCGGGACGCCGCACCGGCCCCGCGGGCCCCGCACCGCCCCGTGACGCCGCCCTGTCCCGCCCCCGCGCGGTCGCCCCGCCGGGCGCCTCCTGTCCCGCCCGCTACACCGCCGCCCGTACCGCCTCGTCGATGGTCGGGAACGCGAACGTGAAGCCCGACTCCAGCAGCCGCGACGGCACCACGCGCTGACTGCCCACGATGTCGTCCGCCAGGTCGCCCACCACCAGCCGCAACGCCGCCGCGGGGACCGGGAACGGGGTCGGGCGGTGCAGGACGCGGCCCATCGCCGCCGTCACCTCGCGGTTGGTGACGGGCTCCGGGGCCGTCAGGTTGACCGGGCCCTCCAGACCGTCCGTGTCGACGAGATGCCGCAGCGCCGCCACCTCGTCGTGCAGCGAGATGAAGCTCCAGTACTGGTCGCCCGAACCGAGCCGGCCGCCGAGCCCCGCGCGGAAGAGCGGGAAGAGCCGCCCCCACGCGCCGCCCTTGCGCGCGACCACCAGACCGGTGCGCGGGAAGACCGTACGGATGCCCGCCTCCTCCGCCGGCAGCGCGGCCTCCTCCCACTCCACGCAGAGCGACGGCAGGAAGCCGTCCCCCGGAGGGGTGCTCTCGTCCACCTTCCGGTCCCCGGTGTAGCCGTAGAACCCGATGGCGGAGCCGGAGACCAGCACCCGGGGCGGCGAGTCGAGCGTGGTGAGGGCCTCCGCGAGGGTGGCCGTGCCGAGGATCCGGCTGTCCCGGATCTCCCGCTTGTAGGCGTCGCTCCAGCGCCGGTCCCCGACGCCCGCGCCCGCGAGGTGGACGACCGCCTCGCAGCCGTTCAGCTTCCCCGCGTCGATCGTCTGCCGCACGGGGTCCCACTCGATCTCGTCCGCCGCGCGGGCCGCGTGCCGTACCAGCCGCGTCACCTCGTGCCCGTCCGCGCGCAGGGAGCTGACAAGTGCCGTACCGATGAGCCCGGTCGAACCGGTGACCGCGATTTTCATGCACCCATCCTGCCTCCGGAACATCACGTGACACAGTTGCGCCATGGTGGAACCCCGGATACGTCCCGCCGAGCGCGCGGACGACGACGCCCTCGGCGCGCTCGACCGCGCGACCTGGTCACCGCTGCACGCCGTTACGCCGCGCCCGCGCCCGCCGTACGGACCGTTCTTCGACGCCCAGCACCGGCCGGAGGACTTCCTGGTCGCCGAGACCGACGGAGCCGGGAGCGGACGCGGAGGCGGTGACGCGACCGGGAGCGGACGCGGTGAGTACGGTCCGGACCGTATCGCCGGGTACATCCGCGTCGCCCGCCCCACGCCCCTCGCCAGCAACGCGCATGTACGGCAGATCCAGGGCCTCACGGTGTACCCGTGGGCGCGCGGCCGGGGCGTGGCGCGCGCCCTGTTGCGCGCGGGCGTGCTGCACGCGCGCAACCAGGGCGCGCGGCGGCTGACCCTGCGCGTCCTGGGGCACAACGCACCGGCGCGGGCGCTCTACGAGGCGGAGGGCTTCCGCGTCGAGGGGATCCTGCCGGGGGAGTTCCTCCTCGACGGCGCGTACGTCGACGACGTCCTCATGGGGCTCCCGCTGGAGTGAGCCGCCGGGTGCCGCCCCCGAACGGGAAGCGGCCGGGCTCACTCGCCCCCGAAGCGCTCCGTCAGCCTGGGGAAGCGTTCCGCCAGCGCCGCCTCGTCCTCGAAGTCCAGCGGGGTGCCCTCCGGCTCCGGGCGCTGCGCCGCGATCCCCAGGGCGGGCGCCACCACGCCCGTGAGCTGTTCGTACGCCTCGTCCGCCGCGTACCCCAGCTCCTCGCCGTCCCCGTCGACGGTCTCGTCGAACTCGTCCAGCAGCCCGGCCAGGCTGTCCGGGTCGTGCAGCGCGCCCTCGAAGACCTCCCGGCCCTGCCCGATCAGCCAGCAGCGGAAGTAGTCGAAGGCGTCGTCACTCGCGCCGCCGAGCAGGACGGCCGCCGCGCCCCAGAGATCCCAGTGGTAGGCGCGGTTGTAGCGCGACTCGAAGTGCCGCGCGAAGTCCAGTACGGAGTCGGGATCGAGCTGGAGGAGCCGTTCGACCAGCAGGTCGGCATGGTCCTCGGGGTCGCCGTCGGCGGCCTCGCGGGTGCTGTCGACGATCTCCCAGAACTCCGTCTCGTCCATCACGGGTCAAGCATCGTGCCTGCGGAGGAGCGGCGCACGCGGAGCCGCGAGTCGCAGGACTTCTGTGACCTGCCACGCCCCGCACCCCCTGCCACGCCCCGCACCCCCTGCCCGGCCCCCGCACCCCCTGCCCGGCCCCCGCACCTCCTGCCCGGCCCCCGCACCTCCTGCCCGGCCCCCGCGCCCCCTGTCGGCCCCTGTACCCCTCTGCTACCGGTACAGGTCCCGCATCCGCGCCGCCGCCTCCGCGAACCGGCGCCGCAGCGTGTCCGGCGCCAGCACCTCCGCGTCCGGGCCCAGCGTCAGCAGCTGGGTGTACGCCACCTCCTCCGACTCCACCGGCAGCGTCACCGTGATCCGGCCCTTCGCGTCCGCCGGGGCCGCCGCTTCGACCGCCTCCGTGGCTGCCACCCGGTCCGCCACGTACGGCAGTCTGCGGGCGCCCTCGGGCGAGAGGCGCACCTCGATCTCCGTGTGCAGCAGGGAGCGCGCGAACTCCGCCGCGCGCTCCTCCCAGAACGCCGGCAGATCGAAGGTCTCCTCACGAGAGAAACGTTCCTGCAACGGTTCGACCGCGGTGAACCGCTCGATCCGGTAGACCCGGAACGTGCCCTCCGTGGCCGCGCACAGGTACCAGACGCCCGCCTTCAGCACGAGACCGTACGGCGCCAGCTCCCGCTCCACCTCCACGTCCTTGCGCAGGTAGCGCGCCGCCACCAGCCGGTCGCCCCACACCGCCTCCGCGACCGCGGGCAGCAGCTCCGGGGTCCCCGGCTCCTGGTACCAGCCGGGCGCGTCGAGGTGGAAGCGCTGCGCCGCCGCGGCCGGGGCGTCCCGCAGCGACGGCAGCAGCGCCGCCGAGACCTTCAGCCGGGCGGCCGACGAGATGTCGTCGAGCCCCATCTCGCGCAGCGCCCCCGGCACCCCGGAGAGGAACAGCGCCTCCGCCTCGCCGCGCGCCAGGCCGGTCAGCCGGGTGCGGTAACCGCCGATCAGCCGGTACCCCCCGGACCGGCCCCGGTTGGCGTACACCGGGACGCCGGCCTCGGAGAGGGCCTGGGCGTCCCGGGTGATCGTGCGTTCGGACACCTCCAGCTCACGGGCCAGTTCGCCGGCCGTCATCGAGGGTCTGGACTGGAGGAGAAGGACCATTTTGATCAGGCGGGCAGCACGCATACGTCCATCATGCAGGGAGCCCCCGCCACCGAGTGACAGGGGCTCCCCGGCCTGCTATAGGGGATCTGACGGGCCGGCGGTCCGTGGAACGCCGGCCCGTGCAACGGCCGTCAGAGGCCGTAGCGCTCCCGCGCCTCCGCGATCCGCTCCGGCTTGACCTCGCCGCGCCGCGCGAGCTGCGCCAGCGCCGCGACCACGATCGACCGCGCGTCCACCCCGAAGTGGCGGCGCGCCGCCTCGCGGGTGTCCGAGAGCCCGAAGCCGTCCGTGCCGAGCGAGCTGTAGTCCTGCTCCACCCACTGGCTGATCTGGTCCGGCACCTGCCGCATCCAGTCGCTGACCGCGAGCACCGGGCCCGGGGCGCCCGCCAGCGCGCGGGTCACGTACGGCACCTTCTCCTCGCCGCGCAGCAGGGCCTCGTCGGCCTCCAGCGCGTCCCTGCGCAGCTCGCTCCAGGAGGTGGCGGACCAGACGTCGGCCGTCACGCCCCAGTCGGCGGCGAGCAGTTCCTGTGCCTCCAGGGCCCAGTGGATCGCCGTACCGGACGCCAGGAGCTGGATCGCCGGTGCGTCGGCCGCAGCCGGGACGCCCTCCTTGAAGCGGTACAGGCCCTTGACGATGCCCTCCTCGACGCCCTCGGGCATCGCGGGCTGCGGCATCGGCTCGTTGTAGACCGTCAGGTAGTAGAAGACATCCTGGTCCTCGCCGGGCACGGGCTCGCCGTACATCCGCCGCAGACCCTCCTTGACGATCACCGCGACCTCGTACGCGAACGCCGGGTCGTAGTTGAGCGACGCCGGGTTGGTGGCCGCGATGAGGTGCGAGTGGCCGTCCGCGTGCTGGAGCCCCTCGCCCGTCAGCGTCGTCCGGCCCGCGGTGGCGCCGACGATGAAGCCCTTGCCGAGCTGGTCGGCGAGCTGCCACATCTGGTCGCCCGTGCGCTGCCAGCCGAACATCGAGTAGAAGATGTAGAACGGGATCATCGTCTCGCCGTGCGTCGCGTACGACGTCGCGGCGGCGATGAAGTCGGCCATCGAACCGGCCTCGGTGATCCCCTCGTTGAGGATCTGGCCGTCCTTGGCCTCCTTGTAGTACATGATCTGGTCGCGGTCGACCGGGTCGTACGTCTGGCCCAGCGGCGAGTAGATGCCGGCCGACGGGAACAGCGCCTCCATGCCGAAGGTGCGGGCCTCGTCGGGGACGATCGGGACCCAGCGCTTGCCGGTCTCCTTGTCCCGCATCAGGTCCTTCATCAGCCGGACGAACGCCATCGTCGTCGCCACGGACTGCTTGCCCGAGCCCTTGGCGACGGCCTGGAACGGCTTCTCGGACGGCTGGGGCAGCGCCACCGCGTGCACCCGGCGGGCCGGGGCGGGGCCGCCGAGCGCCGCGCGCCGCTCCTGGAGGTAGCGCACCTCGGGGGAGTCCGCGCCGGGGTGGCCGTACGGCACCAGGCTGTCGTCGAGTTTCGCGTCCGGGATCGGCAGCTCCAGCAGGTCGCGCATGGTGCGGAACTGCTCGCCGGAGAGCTTCTTCATCTGGTGGTTGGCGTTGCGCGACTCGAAGCCGGCGCCGAGCGTGTAGCCCTTCACCGTCTGCGCGAGGATCACGGTCGGCGCGCCCTCGTGGGCCAGCGCCGCCCGGTACGCCGCGTACACCTTGCGGGCCTCGTGGCCACCGCGCGAGGTGAAGAAACACTCGGCGATCTTCGCGTCGGTCAGCAGCTTCGCCAGCTCGACGAGGGCCGGCTCGGCGCCGAAGAAGTGCTCACGGATGTACGCGACGTCCCGCGTGGCGTACGTCTGGAACTGGGCGTCCGGCACCTGGCGCAGCCGGCGTACCAGCGCGCCCGTGGTGTCCAGCGCGAACAGCTCGTCCCAGGCGGAGCCCCACAGCGTCTTGACGACGTTCCAGCCGGCGCCGCGGAACTGGGCCTCCAGCTCCTGCACGACCCGGAAGTTCGCGCGGACCGGGCCGTCGAGGCGCTGGAGGTTGCAGTTGATGACGAAGGTCAGGTTGTCGAGCCGCTCCCGCGCCGCGAGGGCGAGGGCCGCCGTCGACTCGGGCTCGTCCATCTCGCCGTCGCCGAGGAACGCCCAGACGTGCGAGGCGGAGGTGTCCTTGATGCCGCGGTTGGTCAGGTAGCGGTTGAACCGCGCCTGGTAGATCGCGGAGAGCGGGCCGAGGCCCATGGAGACGGTGGGGAACTCCCACAGCCACGGCAGCCGCCGCGGGTGCGGGTACGAGGGGAGGCCCTGGCCGCCCGCCTCCTGGCGGAAGTGGTCCAGGTCCGTCTCGGTGAGCCGGCCGTCGAGGAAGGCGCGGGCGTAGATGCCGGGGGAGGCGTGGCCCTGGACGTAGAGCTGGTCGCCCGAACCGTCACCCTCCTTGCCGCGGAAGAAGTGGTTGAACCCCGTCTCGTACAGCCACGCGGCGGACGCGAAGGTGGCGATGTGCCCGCCGACGCCGTACCGGGCGCCGCGGGTGACCATCGCCGCCGCGTTCCAGCGGTTCCAGGCGGTGATCCGGGACTCCATCTCCAGGTCGCCGTCGAACGCGGGCTCGGCGTCGGTGGGGATGGTGTTCACATAGTCGCTCTCCAGCAGCTCGGGCACCGGGACCCCGGCGGTCCCCGCGTGCTGGAGGGTGCGCCGCATCAGGTACGCGGCGCGGTGCGGGCCCGCGTGTTCGGTGACGGCGTCCAGGGAGGCCGCCCATTCGGCGGTCTCCTCGGTGTCACGGTCCGGGAGCTGGTCCAGCTCGCTCGGAAGCTTGCCTACGGGGTCGGGCATCATCGCCGCCTTCCGGACAGGAGGGGGGTGGAGAAGTGGTCATGTCTGGCAGGACAGGACGCTGGGCTGGGTGCAGCCCGTCGTCGACTGTAAAACGCTGATCGATGATCGATCAAAGGGTTGAACGGCAAAACTTCTCGATCTCAAGAAATTGGCATCCCGTGCCGCACGATAGGGCACGGAGTGACGGACGGTAATTCATGACAGAAGTGGGGCAGAAGGGGGCGAGTCAGGCGCGCGGCGCGCATCCGAGCACATGGTCCTTCACCAGTGAGCCGATGCCCGGGTCCCGTCTGCGGAACGCTTCGACCAGCTCCTGATGCTCCTCGGCGTACGACTTCTGCACCGTGCCCAGCCAGCGGATCGACAGCGCGGTGAAGACCTCGATGCCGAGCCCCTCCCAGGTGTGCAGCAGCACAGCGTTACCGGCCGCCCGCACCAGCTCCCGGTGGAAGCCCACCGTGTGCCGTACCTGCGCGGTCCCGTCGGCCGCCCGGTCCGCCGCGTACAGCGCCGTCACGTGCGGCTCCAGCGCGGAACAGTCCACGGCCAGCCGCTCGGCGGCCAGCTCCGCGGCGATCTGCTCCAGACCGGCCCGTACGGGATAGCTCTCCTCCAGGTCGGCCGCGGTCAGGTTCCGGACCCGTACGCCCTTGTTGGGCGCCGACTCGATCAGCCGCAGGGACTCCAGCTCGCGCAGCGCCTCGCGTACGGGCGTCTGGCTGACCTGCAGCTCCGTCGCGATCCGGCGCTCGACGATCCGCTCGCCCGGCTTCCAGCGACCGCTGACGATCCCCTCCACGATGTGCTCGCGGATCTGTTCGCGCAGCGAGTGGACGACAGGCGGACTCATGAAGGGCTCCTCGGGCCGGGAAGATGTCTGGACAATACGGCGGTACGCACCGAACGACAGCGCCCCCGCCCGGACTTTTCTCCGGGCGGGGGCGCCATTGCCGTACGGGGGATGCCTGCGACGCTCCCGCGGTCGTCCCAGGCCGGTGCTCCACCTCTTACAGGCCGAGCTCCACCTCGAACTCGCCGGCTTCGAGGATCGCCTTGACCGCCGTCAGGTAGCGGGCGGCGTCGGCGCCGTCCACCAGGCGGTGGTCGTAGGAGAGCGCGAGGTACGTCATGTCGCGCACCGCGATGGTCTCGCCGAGGTCCGGGTGGTTGATGACCACCGGGCGCTTGACGGTGGCGCCGATGCCCAGGATGGCGACCTGGGTCGGCGGCACGATGACCGTGTCGAAGAGCGCGCCGCGCGAGCCCGTGTTGCTGATGGTGAACGTGGCACCGGCCAGGTCGTCCGGTGTGATCTTGCTGGCCCGGACGGCCGCCGCCAGTTCCGCGGTCTTCTTGGAGATGCCGGCGATGTTCAGGTCGCCCGCGCCCTTGATGACCGGGGTCATCAGACCCTTCTCGGAGTCCACCGCGATACCGATGTTCTCCGAGTCGAAGTACGTGATCGTGCCCTCGTCCTCGTTGATCCGGGCGTTGATGACCGGGTGGGCCTTCAGCGCCTGGGCCGCCGCCTTGACGTAGAACGGCATCGGGGAGAGCTTGACGCCCTCGCGGGCGGCGAAGGAGTCCTTCGCCTGCGCGCGCAGCCGCATCAGCTTCGTGACATCGACCTCGACCACGCTGGTGAGCTGGGCCTGCGTGTGCAGCGCCTTCACCATGTTGTCGCCGATGACCTTGCGCATGCGGGTCATCTTGACGGTCTGACCGCGCAGCGGGGACGCCTCCAGCTTCGGCGCCCTGGACGCCGCCGGGGCGGCGGCGGCCGGAGCCGGGGCTGCAGCGGCGGCCTTGGCGGCGGCGGCCGCTTCGGCGGCGGTGATGACGTCCTGCTTGCGGATCCGGCCGCCGACGCCGGTGCCCTTGACGGACGCCAGGTCGACCGCGTTCTCCGCGGCGAGCTTGCGGACCAGCGGCGTGACGTACGCGCCGGCGTCGTCGCCCGCGGGGGCGGCCGGGGCGGCGGGGGTGACCGGAGCCGGAGCGGCCGGAGCCGGAGCGGCGGGGGCGGCCGGCGCGGGCGCCGGAGCCTTCGGGGCCTCCTGTACGGGGGCGGCCGGGGCCGGCGCCGGAGCGGCCGGGGCCGGAGCGGCCGGAGCCGGCGCGGGAGCCGCCGGAGCCGGAGCCGCGGCCGGGGCCGCCGGGGCAGCGGCGGCGGGGGCGGCCGGGGCCGCGCCCGGGGCGCCGATGACGGCCAGCTTCGCGCCGACCTCCGCGGTCTCGTCCTCGCCGACCACGATCTCCAGCAGCACACCGGCGACCGGGGCGGGGATCTCGGTGTCGACCTTGTCGGTGGAGACCTCCAGCAGCGGCTCGTCCTCCGCGACCTCCTCGCCGACCTCCTTCAGCCACCGGGTGACGGTGCCCTCGGTGACCGACTCGCCCAGCGCGGGCAGCGTGACATCGGTGCCGGAGGCGCCACCGGCCGGGGCGGCGGGCGCGGCGGGCGCGGGCTCGGCGGCCGGTGCGGCCGGTGCCGGGGCCTCGGCGGCGGGGGCCGGGGCGGCCGGAGCCGGAGCCGCGGCGGGGGCCGGAGCGGCCTCGGTCGGCTGGGCCGCCGCCTGGCCGCCCGTGCCGTCGTCGATGATGGCGAGCTCGGCGCCGACCTCGACGGTCTCGTCCTCGGCGACCTTGATGGACGCCACGACACCGGCGACCGGCGCCGGGATCTCGGTGTCGACCTTGTCGGTCGAGACCTCCAGCAGCGGCTCGTCGGCCTCGACTCGCTCGCCCTCGGCCTTCAGCCAGCGGGTGACAGTGCCCTCGGTGACGCTCTCGCCGAGCGCCGGCAGGGTTACGGAAACCGACATGGTTTCAGTTGCTCCTATCGAATGTACGGAAGTGGTCGTCGCGCCCGGACTGAACCATCAGTCGTGGGAGTGCAGCGGCTTGCCGGCCAGGGCCAGGTGGGCCTCGCCGAGCGCCTCGCTCTGGGTGGGGTGCGCGTGGATGAGCTGCGCGACCTCGGCCGGCAGAGCCTCCCAGTTGTAGATGAGCTGAGCCTCGCCGACCTGCTCGCCCATACGGTCACCGACCATGTGGACACCGACCACGGCACCGTCCTTGACCTGGACGAGCTTGATCTCACCGGAGGTCTTGAGGATCTTGCTCTTTCCGTTGCCCGCGAGGCTGTACTTGAGGGCGACGACCTTGTCCGCGCCGTAGATCTCCTTGGCCTTGGCCTCGGTGATGCCGACGGAGGCGACCTCGGGGTGGCAGTACGTCACCCGCGGCACGCCGTCGTAGTCGATCGGAACGGTCTGGAGACCGGCCAGCCGCTCGGCGACGAGGATGCCCTCGGCGAAGCCCACGTGCGCGAGCTGGAGGGTCGGGACCAGGTCGCCGACGGCCGAGATCGTCTCGACGTTCGTGCGCATGTACTCGTCGACCACGACATAGCCGCGGTCGATCGCGACGCCCTGCTCCTCGTAACCGAGCCCCTGCGAGACCGGGCCGCGGCCGATCGCGACCAGCAGCACCTCCGCCTCGAAGGTCTTGCCGTCGGCGAGCGTGACACGGACGCCCGTGTCGGTGTACTCCGCCTTGTCGAAGAACGTACCGAGGTTGAACTTGATCCCGCGCTTGCGGAACGCGCGCTCCAGCAGCTTCGAGCTGTTCTCGTCCTCGACCGGGACCAGGTGCTTCAGGCCCTCGATGACCGTGACGTCCGTGCCGAAGGACTTCCACGCGGAGGCGAACTCGACGCCGATGACGCCGCCGCCCAGGATGATCGCGGACTCCGGGACGCGGTTCAGCGTCAGCGCGTGGTCGGAGGAGATGATCCGGTCGCCGTCGATCACCAGGCCCGGCAGCGACTTCGGTACGGAACCGGTCGCGAGGAGGACGTGGCGGCCCTGGACGCGCTGACCGTTCACGTCGACGGAGGTGGGCGACGAGAGCCGGCCCTCGCCCTCGATGTACGTCACCTTGCGGGAGGCGACCAGCCCCTGGAGCCCCTTGTACAGGCCCGCGATCACGTCGTCCTTGTACTTGTGGACCCCGGCGATGTCGACACCCTCGAAGGTGGCCTTGATGCCGAACTGCTCGCTCTCGCGGGCCTGGTCGGCGATCTCGCCGGCGTGCAGCAGGGCCTTCGTGGGGATGCAGCCGTTGTGCAGGCAGGTGCCGCCCAGCTTGTTCTTCTCGATCAGTGCGACGTCCAGGCCCAGCTGCGCTCCGCGCAGCGCCGCGGCGTAACCGCCGCTACCGCCGCCGAGGATCACTAGGTCGAAAACGGTGCTGGCGTCGTTCGCCACGTCACGTCCTCCATGCATGTGCGCCGGGCGCGGTCTCACATCGACCGGGCGGCGGCTGGTCTTCGGCCGCTATGTCTTCGGCCCTGTGGTGGGGGCCCTGTCCTGCCGATTACCCATCTTTGCACGGTGCGCGGCCCGACGGGGTCGGGGGTCACGGTGCGAACGGACACCCCGCCCGCACCACGACCCCCGCCCGCCACCGCCCGGGGCGCCCCCGGGATCAGCCCAGGTCGCCCGCGGCGGTGCGCTCCGCCAGCCGCACCAGCGTGCGGACCGAGGAGCCCGTGCCGCCCTTGGGGGTGTAGCCGTACGGGGCGCCCTCGTGGAAGGCCGGGCCCGCGATGTCCAGGTGGGCCCAGGTGATGCCCTCGCCGACGAACTCCTTCAGGAAGAGGCCCGCGACCAGCCCGCCGCCCATCCGCTCGCCCATGTTCGCGATGTCCGCGGTGGGGGAGTCCATGCCCTTGCGCAGGTCGGCGGGGAGCGGCATCGGCCAGGAGGCCTCGCCCGCCTCCTCGGCGATCTCGTGGAGCGAGGTGCGGAACGCGTCGTCGTTCGACATGATCCCGAAGGTGCGGTTGCCCAGCGCCAGCACCATCGCGCCGGTCAGCGTCGCCACGTCCACGATCGCGTCCGGGTTCTCCTCCGAGGCGCGGGTCAGCGCGTCCGCCAGCACGAGCCGGCCCTCGGCGTCGGTGTTGAGGACCTCGACGGTCTTGCCGCTGTACATGCGCAGCACGTCACCGGGGCGGGTCGCCGTCCCCGACGGCATGTTCTCGGCCAGCGCCAGCCACCCGGTGATGTTGACCGGCAGGCCGAGGCGCGCCGCGGCGACGACCGTGGCGAACACGGCGGCGGCGCCGCTCATGTCGCACTTCATCGTCTCGTTGTGCCCGGCGGGCTTGAGGGAGATGCCGCCCGAGTCGTAGGTGATGCCCTTGCCGACGAGCGCGAGCGTCTTCTGCGCGTCGGGGTGCGTGTACGCGAGCTTCACCAGGCGCGGCGGGTTGGCCGAGCCCTGGCCGACGCCGAGGATGCCGCCGTAGCCGCCCTTGGCCAGCGCCTTCTCGTCCAGGACCTGGACCTTGATGCCGTTCTCCTTGCCCGCGGCGGTGGCCACGGCGGCGAAGGACTCGGGCGTGAGGTCGTTCGGCGGGGTGTTCACGAGGTCACGGGCGCGGTTGACCTCCTCGGCCAGCGCGATCGCACGCTCGGCGGCCCGCTTGTGGGCCTTGTCACGCGGCTTGGCGCCGACCAGCACCACCTCGCCGAGCGGCTGCTTGGGGCCCTCGCCCTTCTTCGCGTTCCTCTCGCCGCCCTGGTACGCGGTGAAGGCGTACGCACCGAGCAGCGCGCCCTCGGCGATCGCCTCGATGTCCTCGACCGACTCGACGGGCAGCGCGAACGCGGCCTTCTTGACGCCGGAGAGGGCGCGCGCCGCCGCACCGGCGGCCCGGCGCAGCGTCTCGGCGCCGTACGTCTCGTCCTTGTCCGGTACGGGGCCGAGGCCGACCGCGATGACGACCGGGGCCTTCAGACCGCCCTGCGCGGGCAGCTTGGTCACCTCGCTCTCGCCGCCGGAGGCACCGAGTGTCTCCAGGACGGCGGCGAGCTTCCCGTCGAACGCCGTGTCCACGGCCTCGGAGCCCGGTGCCGCCACCGGCCCCTTGGCGCCCTTCGCGATGCCGACGACGATCGCGTCGACGCGCAGGGTCGCCACGCCGGCGGGCTTAAGAGTGAGAGCAGTCACGGTGGTGAAATCTCGCTTTCATTGAGTTCTCGACGGCCGGGGGGTTGCGCCGGCCGTGCCCGCCGCGGCGGCCCGTCCCCGCCGCGCGGCGGGATTGAGCCTACGCTCGGTGATGGACGCGCCTCACAGCGGCGGCGGTTCACTCGTCTGTGGGGGTGTTCGGCACGTTTCGGGACGCCCGCGGGACCGGCTCCGTACGACGCCCGCAGGACCGGCTCCGTACGACGGTCGCGCGCCGTACGTCACTTGGTCGCGCGCCGTACGTTCCGGGGCGCGCGGTACGGGGTCAGCCGAGCGTCAGCGCGACGAGTGTCGCCGTCGCGGCCGTCTCCGCGAGCGCGCCGAACACATCGCCGGTGACCCCGCCGAAGCGCCGTACGCAGTGCGCCAGCAGCAGCGCCGCCGCACCGAGCCCGGCCACCACCGCCAGCGCGTGGCGCACGGCGCCGGCCGCCCCGAAGAGCCCGCCCGCCGCCGCGGCCACGCCCGTGACCAGGAGCGCGGCGCACCACGCGGCCCGCACCGGCACCGTGCCGGCCACCGCGGCGCCGAGCCCCTCGGGCCGGGCCGGCGGGACGCCCGTGCGGCAGCCGAGGGTGAGCGCGAGCCGGGCGGTGAGCCCGGCCAGCACGGCCGCCACCGCGCCCCGGGCCACGCTCTGGCCGTACAGCTCCGCGACCGCCGCCACCTGCGCGAGCAGCACCAGCAGCAGGGTGATCACCCCGAACGGGCCGATGTCCGACCGCTTCATGATCCGCAGCGCGTCCTCGGCGGGCTGGGCGCTGCCCAGGCCGTCCGCGGTGTCGGCGAGACCGTCGAGGTGCAGCCCCCGGGTGAGGACGGCGGGCGCGGCGACGGCCGCCACCCCGGCCGACAGGGGTGAGGCGCCCGCGAGCAGCAGCAGCGCCGAGGCCGCCGCGGCGCAGCCGCCCACGGCGAGCCCGGCGGCCGGGGCGCTCAGCATCCCGGCGCGCGCGGCCGGGCGGTCCCAGCGCGCCACGCGGACGGGGAACACGGTGAGGGTGCCGAACGCGAAGCGAAGTCCGTCGGCGAGCGAGGCGCGGCCGTTCGCGTCGGTGGAGGTCATCGCGGGAAGGGTAGCCGGGCGCCGGCGGCGGCCCCGGGGCAGGGCGGGCGGAGGCGGGCCCCGGGCCGGGGCGGGCACCGGCGAGGGTGGCGAAACGCGCTAAATTGCGCATACGTGATCAATGGGTGCGATCGGTGATGCGGGAGTGGCCGGCATGGGGGACTGGTTCCAGCGGAACATCACCGATCCCGGCAAGCTCCCCACGCTGCTCACTCTCGCCTCGTTCGTCCTCACGTTCCTGGTGACGCGTACGGTCACCCGGCTCATCCGGGCCGGCAAGGGCCCGTTCCGGAACATCGCGCCGGGCGGGGTGCACATCCACCATGTGGTCCCCGGGGTGATCCTCACCGTGGTCGGCGGCTTCGGCGCCGTCGGCAGCGGACGCCACGGGGTCACCGCCTGCGTCTGCGCCGTGGTCTTCGGCGTCGGCGCGGGGCTCGTACTCGACGAGTTCGCGCTGATCCTCCACCTCGACGACGTCTACTGGAGCGAACAGGGCCGCCGGAGCGTGGAGGTGGTGATCCTCGCCGCCGCGCTCGCCCTGCTCGTCCTGAGTGGATTCTCGCCGCTCGACGTCAGCTCCCTCACCCCCGACGAGCGGGAGAACCGCGGCTCCGCGATCCTCACGATCCTGGTCAACTTCGGCTTCGTGCTGATCGCGCTCTTCAAGGGCAAGCTCCGCATGGCCCTCATCGGCACGCTCGTGCCCTTCGTCGCGCTCGTCGGCGCGCTCCGGCTGGCCCGGCCCGGATCGCCGTACGCCCGCCGCTGCTACCGCCGCCGCCCCCGGGCACGGGCGAGGGCGGAACTGCGCGCCCACCGCCGCGACCTGCGCTGGGCGGGCCCGCGCCGCCGCGTACAGGACTGGATCGGCGGCCCCGCCGACACCCCCGCCGGGCCGGAGCGGCCGCCCCGCTGACGGCGCGCCGCCCGGCCGTCACCTCGCCCGGGGCCGGAGCCCGCCGCGCCGTCTCCACTCCAGTACGGCGAGCAGCACCAGCACCGCCGACGCCGCCGCCAGATGCTCCCGGCCCGCCAGATTGTCCTTGAGCGCGCACTCCCCGACCAGCGCCACGAGCAGCGCCCCCGCCGTCCACCGCGCCCGGTAGCGCGAGCACACCACCAGCGCGAGCCCCACCACCGCCGCCGAAGGGCCCGTGTCGACGATCTCCGCGTCCGACGCGGGCAGCCCCAGGAACGCCTCAGGACCCAGCGCGACGCCGACCCGCGCGTACAGCGTCCCGGCCAGCGTCGCCACGTACGCGATCGCCAGCGTCCGCCACCGGCCCAGGCAGATCTCCGCGACCCCGAACACCAGCAGGATCTGCGCCAGCGCGCCCCACACCGGCAGGTCGAGCGCCGGTACGAACAGCGACAGCGGTGTACGGAGCAGGGCCGCCCCGAGCGGATCCTCGGCCCGGACCGCGCCGAGGTCCATCACCGGCCGGTACCCCCACGGCTGGTTCTGCGCGATCTGCGCCACAGCCGTCAGCCCCACCGCCGTCAGCGTCATCGGGACCGCCCGCGCCCCCCGCTTCGACAGCGTGGTCCCCACCGTGGTCAGCAGCGGCCCCCACTCCCGCCGGGCGAACCGGCGCAGCCGCGTACGGAGCGCCGTCCCCCTCGCCCCCACCGTCACCGGCGGCTCTCCAGCCGCCGGCGATGCAGCCACCCCGGCAGCCCCGGCGCCTCCAGAAAACCCTCGGCGCGCCCCGCCGCCAGCCCGATGCGCAGCAGGTCGGCGCTCTTCTCGAAGAGCATGAAGCGCGGCTCCCAGACCGGCCGGTACTTGGCGTTGGCGCGGTACAGCGACTCGATCTGCCACCACCGGGAGAAGAAGCTGAGCAGCGAACGCCACAGCCGCAGCACCGGCCCGGCGCCCAGCTTCGCGCCCCGCTCGAAGACGGACCGGAACATGGCGAAGTTCAGTGAGACCCGGGTGATCCCGATCTCGCCGGAGCGCTGGAGGAGTTCGATCACCATGAACTCCATCAGGCCGTTCTCGGCGTCCCGGTCACGGCGCATCAGGTCGAGCGAGAGCCCGTTCGGCCCCCACGGCACGAAGCTCAGCACCGCCCGCAACTCGCCCTCCCCGTCCAGGCATTCGAGCATCACGCAGCGCCCGTCGTCCGGATCCCCGAGCCGGCCCAGCGCCATCGAGAATCCCCGTTCGGTGGCGCCGTCGCGCCAGTCGTCCGCGCGCCGCAGCAGCCCGGCCATCTCCTCGGCGGGGATGTCCTCATGACGCCGGATCCGGACCCGGTAACCGGCCCGCGCGACCCGGTTGTACGCCTGCCGCACCGTCCGCATCGCCCGCCCCCGGAGCGCGGACGGCTGCCCCGGCGGACGCCCCGCGACCGCCCACCCGGCGGTCTCCACCAGCGCCTCGTCGCCCAGCTCCAGCGCGTCCATGCCGTGCCGGGCGTAGATCGTCCCGGCCTCCTCGCCCGCCCCCATCACCGCCGGGATCCACCCGTGGGCCCGCGCCTGCGCCAGCCACGGCGTGATCGCCCCCGGCCACGCCTCCGGATCGCCGATGGGATCCCCGGACGCCAGCGACACCCCGCCCACCACGCGGTAGACGACGGCCGCCTTGCCCGTCGGGGACCACATGACGCTCTTCTCGCGGCGCAGCGCGAAGTACCCCAGCGAATCCCGTTCGCCGTGCCGGGCGAGCAGCACCCGCAGCCGCGCCTCGTCGTCCACCGTCAGCGGATCCACCGCGCGCCGCGCCCGGAACGCCGCGTACACCACCGCCAGCAGCAGCAGCGTCGAGAGCACGTTGACGACCACGTCGACCCAGCCCGGGGTGGCGATCCCCGGGAACCGCGTCTCGTCCGCCGCCAGCGAGACCAGCCGCATCGTGCCGTACCGCCACCGCTCGGTGAACGACGAGCCGCCGTGCGCCGTGTTCGTGACGGTGACCAGCACCGCCGCCACCAGCGAGGTCACCAGCAGCCCGCCCGCCGCCACCGCCGCGGCCAGCCGCGGATTGGCCCGGTCGCCCTTCGCGTAGAACGCCCGCCGCCCCAGCAGCAGCGCCGCGACGAACGACGCAGTCAGCCCCAGCGAGACCCAGTTCTGCACATGCTGACGCAGTTCGGGGAAGGTCATCGCGAACGAGAACAGCAGCAGGAAGGGGCCCGAGATGACCAGGTTGAGAATCCACGCGGCGCGCTTGCGGCGGCGCATCGTGATCGCCAGGAACAGCGTGAAGAGCCCGGACGCGAACCCCGCCGTCAGGAGATAGGGCGTGAAGTAGTCGTCCACGTTGTGCCGCCGCAGATCCTGGCCCAGCGAGACCCAGACGGCGCTCAGGAAGTTGATGAAGGTGACGGTCCGCAGGTACCAGACGGCGTACGCCGCGGCGCGCCGGGAAAGGACCGTGCCCCGGCCCTTACTGTCCCCCTGACCCGGGGCGCTCTCCCGGGTCGACCGCTCGGCAAGCACGTGCACTTCTCCCATGAAACGCGATCATATGGGGCATCACGCTGCATGCCGGGTGAGGCGGCGGCCCGTCCCGGCCGCCGCATCCGATGCCCCGCTCCTACGTGGTCACCACATCGGCCCCGCCGACGTCACCGACGTCACCGGCCTCCTCCGCGGCCTCGGGCTCCGGCCGCTCCGGCAGCTCCGCCGCGAGCGCGGCCGCCGCCTGGACGAGCGGAAGCGCCAGCAGCGCCCCGGAACCCTCGCCCACAGTGACGCCCTGGTCGAGCAGCGGGTTGAGCGCCATCCGGTCCAGTGCCTTCGCCTGCGCGGGCTCGCCGCTCAACTGCCCCGCCAGCCACCAGTCCGGGGCCCGGAACGCCGCCCGCTGCCCCACCAGCGCGCACGCAGCCGACACCACACCGTCCAGGATCACCGGCATCCGGCGCACCGCCGACTGCAGCAGGAACCCCGTCATCGCCGCCAGGTCCGCGCCGCCCACCGTCGCCAGCAGCTCCACCTGGTCCCCGAGCACCGGCCGTGCCCGGCGCAGCGCGTCCCGTACCGCCGCGCACTTGCGCATCCACGCCAGATCGTCGATGCCCGCGCCGCCGCGCCCCGTCACCACCGACGCGTCCGTGCCGCACAGCGCCGCGATCAGGGTGGCCGCGACCGTCGTACCGCCCACGCTGAGATCCCCGAGGACCACCAGATCGGTCCCCGAATCCGCCTCCTCGTCCGCGATCGCCATCCCGAGCCGTACGGCACGCTCCGCCTCGTCCCGGGTCAGCGCGTCCTCGACATGGATCCGCCCGCTGCCGCGCCGCACCCGGTGGCGCACGACCTCCTCGGGCAGCAGCGCCGGATCGCAGTCGAGACCGGCGTCCACCACCCGGACGGACACCCCGGCCCGGCGGGCCAGCACGGCGACGGGGCTCGCTCCGTCCAGCACCGCGCGCACCAGCGCGTGCGCGCTGCCCGCGGGCCGGCCCGACACATCGAGCCCGGCGACTCCGTGATCCCCGGCGAACAGCACCACGCGCGGCTGCTCCACCGCCCTCACCGGCACGGACCCCTGCGCCGCCGAGAGCCACTCACCCAACTCGTCGAGGCGCCCGAGCGCCCCCGGTGCCACGACCAGCCGCTCCCTGCGTTCCTCGGCGTCGCGCCGGGTGCCGCTGTCGGGGCGCTCGATCAGATCGGAGAAGTCATCGAGATTAAGCGAACTCATCCGGCGACAGTACCGGGCCGCGCCGCGCCCGACGACGGGGTGTCACCGCAGGGCGAGGGCCTGGCCCGCCACCACCAGGAGCACCTGCTCGCACTCGTCCGCGACGGCCGCGTTCAGCCGGCCCAGTTCGTCGCGGAAGCGGCGCCCCGAGCGGGTGGCCGGGACCACCCCCGCGCCCACCTCGTTGGTCACCGCCACCACCGTGCGCCGCGTGGCCCGCACCGCCGCGACCAGCTCCCCGGTCCGCTCGCGCAGCGCCTTCTCGCCGCCCGAGGACCAGGCGGCGTCGTCCCACGCGTTCACCCGGTCCATCGCGTCCGTCAGCCACAGCGACAGGCAGTCGATCAGCAGCGGCGGGCCCTCCTCCGCCAGCAGCGGGACGAGGTCGCAGGTCTCGGCCGTACGCCAGGAGCCGGGGCGGCGCTCGCGGTGGGTACGGACCCGCTCCTCCCACTCCGTGTCGCCCTCGCGGCCGCCGCCCGTCGCCACGTACAGCACCCCGGGGAACGCCGCCAGCCGCCGCTCCGCCTCCCAGGACTTGCCCGAGCGCGCCCCGCCCGTCACCAGCGTGCGGCGCGGCACCTCGGGGACGGGGTGGTACGCGCCCACCGTCAGCGTCGTCCCGTCGGGGACGGCCCGCGCGCCGGCCGCCGCCAGCCGCCGCACCAGCTCGGGCCCCGGCGGTACGTCGTGGTCGAGATGGACGGCGACGACATCCGTGGCGGGGCCGATCGCGCCCGCCGCGCGCAGCCGCGCCACCGCGTCCGGGCGGCCGATCACATCGGCGGCGACCATGTCGTACGGGGCGGTCGCGGCCCGCGTACGGCCGTTCCCGGGGGCCACCCCGGCCGGCGCCCCGCCCGGCGGGAGATGCAGCAGCCGCTCGCCGCCGGGGCCCGTCACCTCGTACCCGGTGCCCGGCGCGTCCATCGCCACCGCCCGCACCCGGTGGCCGCTGAGCAGGGTCAGCACCCGGCCGTCCGCGACCCGCCCGGCCGACGGCAGCCCGGCGGGCAGCTCCACCGCGGGGCCGTCGTGCGGATGGGTGAGCAGGACCTGCCGTACCCCCGCCAGGGAGTGCCCGGCGCGGGCCGCGGCGAGCGCGGCCCCCGGGGTCAGGTCCAGCAGCAGTACACCGTCCACGAGGAGGGCAGTGGCGGCGCGGGCCCACGGGCCGCGCGCGGTGGCGCACGCCGCGCAGGGGCAGTGGGGGCGGGGGAGCCCGGTGGGGGCACCGGTGCCGAGCAGAGTCAGTTCCACAGGGTTGATCCTCCCGCGTCACCGCGTACGGTGCGCGCCCGGCTACGCTGCGGGCAGGTAGATCGATCAGTTCCGCGGGAGCCGGGAGGCGCACATGGCGTGGATGTGGCGGTTCGAGAAGACCGACGGGACGGAGGTCCCGCCGGCGGTGGAGCCGGAGGAGTTCACGACGCAGGGCGACGCCGAGTCATGGGTCGGCGAGGTCTGGAGAGAGCTCCTGGACGGCGGCGCCGACCAGGTGTCGCTGTTCGAGGACGGCACCAAGGTATACGGCCCGATGAGCCTCCAGGCCGACGCGGGCTGAACCACGCGTCCGTGAGTTCGCGCGTCCGTGAGTCCGCACGGCGGTAGGCCCGTCGGCCGGCGCGGACACGGGGCCGTACGTCCGGGGGAGCCCCCCAGGCGTACGGCCCCGCGTCACATCTCGCCCAGCGTGGCCTCCACCGTCCTCGTCGCGCCGCCCCGGGTGAAGGTCACCTTCACCCGCTGCCCCGGCTTGTCCGACGCGAGGATCTCGGAGAGCGAGGCGATCGTCGTCACCCGGGTCCGGTCGATCGCGATGATGATGTCCCCGGCCCTGATCCCCGCCTCCGCCGCCGCGCCGCCCTTGCGCGCCGTGACGACCGCGACGCCCGCCGGCTGGAATTCGGGACCGACCACCGTACGCCCCGTGATGCCCAGCGCCGCCCGGCCCGAGTCGACGACCCGGCCGTGCTCGATGATCTGGTCCGCGACCGTCCGCACCATCGACACGGGGATCGCGAAGCCGATCCCGGGCGCGGCGCCGTTGCCCAGCTCCGGATCGGTCGCGGCCAGCGTGGGGATGCCGATCACCTCGCTGTCCAGATTGACCAGCGCGCCCCCGCTGTTGCCCGGATTGATCGCCGCCGAGGTCTGCACCATGTTGGCGATGGTGGCCCCCGTACCACCGCCCGCCCCGCCCTCGCTGACGGTCCGGCCGACCGCCGAGACGATGCCCTCGGTGACACTGCTCGACAGCCCGAGGGGCGAGCCCATGGCGAGCACGATCTGGCCGACCGCCACCTTCGCCGTGTCGCCGAACGTCGCGGGCTTCAGCCCGCGCGGGACCGCGTCGAGCTTGATGACGGCGAGATCCTGCGCGGGGAAGCTGGAGACCAGCCTGGCGCGCAGCGGCTGCTCGCTGTTGGCGACGGTCACCGTCAACGTCCGCCCGCCGCCGATCACATGGGCGTTGGTGACGATGTGGCCCTGCCCGTCGTAGATGACGCCCGAGCCCAGGCTGTTCCCGGCCTCGATCTGCACGACCGACGGCAGGACGTTCCTGATCACCGTCTCGTAGTCGCCCTGGAGACCGGCCCCGGAGCCGGGCGTGGCCTGCGCGGGCCGGGCGGGGTGCGCGGCCCGCTCGGCGGCGACCGGCGCGGCGGTGCCGGGTGTGGAGCAGCCGCCGGCCAGGGCGACCATGCAGAGCGCGGCGGTCAGGGACAGCGGCACCCGGTGGGCGTGGCGGCGACGGCGGCGGGAGGGGAGGGAAGCATCCATGCCGGGATTATCCCGTTTGCCCCCTGGGTCGGCTCGCGTTGCGCCGCCGATCAGGGGCCCGGCTCAGGCCCGGCTCAGGGGCTCGCGGAAGAGCCGGCCGGGCCCCGCCGGAGGTCCCGCCGCCCCGGCGGCGGTCAGCGTGAAGCCGCCAGGAACTGCGTCGCCGCCAGCTCCCCGTACAGCGGATCGTTCGCCACCAGCTCCTCGTGCGTGCCCACCGCGCGGACCAGGCCCGCGTCCATCACCACGATCCGGTCCGCGAGCGTCACCGTCGACAGCCGGTGCGCCACCACCAGCACCGTCACCTCGCGCGCCGCCTCCGCCACCACGTCGCGCAGCGCCAGCTCGTTGACCGCGTCGAGCTGCGACGTCGCCTCGTCCAGGAGCAGCAGCCGTGGCCGCCGCAGCAGCGCCCGCGCGATCGCCACGCGCTGCCGCTCACCGCCGGACAGCTTCGAGCCGCGGTGGCCGACCAGCGTCTCCAGACCGTCCGGCAGCCGGTCGACGAGCCCGTCCAGCCTGGCCCGTACGAGAACCTCCCGGATCTCCTCCTCGGTGGCGTCCGGTGCGGCGAAGACCAGGTTCTCGCGGAGCGTCCCGGCCAGCACGGGGGCGTCCTGCTCGACATAGCCGATGGCGGCGCGCAGCTCGGGCAGCGGCCACTCCCGTACGTCCCGGCCGTCCACCAGCACCCGGCCGCCGGTCGCCTCGTAGAACCGCTCCACCAGCCCGAAGACGGTGGTCTTGCCCGCGCCGGACGGGCCGACGAAGGCGGTCATCCCGGGGCCCGGCACCTCGAAGGAGACACCGTGGTGGATGTACGGCAGCTCCTCGCGGTACCGGAAGGTGACGTCCTCGAAGACCACGGAGGCGGGCCCGGCGGCCACTGCCGCCCCCTCCTCCCCGGTCCGCGGTCCGCGCGTCACCGGCTCCGGCCGTTCCGTCTCCAGCTGCTCCGTCTCCAGTTGTTCCGCCTCCACGAGCCGCGCCACCGCCGCCGACCCCACCTGGTACTGCGTCACCGCGCCCACCAGCTTCGACACCGGGTCGATCAGATAGAAGAGGAAGAGCAGGAACGCCACCAGCGTCGACACGGAGATGGCCCCCGAGGCCACCCGCGCCCCGCCGATCCCCAGCACCGCCAGGAACGACACCTGCACGGCGAGCCCGACCGAGGACCCGGCCACCGACTGCCACTTCGCCGCCCGCACCCCGTGCAGCCACGCCTCCCGCGCGGCCGCCTCCACCACGGCGGTCTCCCGCTCCTCCGCGCCCGACGCCTTGACCGTACGGAACGCCCCGAAGGCCCGCTCCAGCACCGCCGAGATATGGCCGACGGCCTCCTGGGAGCGCTTCGCCGCCCGCGAGATCCGGGGCATCACCAGCGCCACGGCGCTGCCGATCACCACGATCACCCCGAGGGTTACCCCGAGCAGCACCGGGTCCAGCCAGCCCATCAGCGCGATCGTCGCGAGGAACGCCAGACCGCCGGTGGCCGCCGAGACGATCGACTGCGTCGTCACCGCGCGCAGCAGCGTTGTGTCCGAGGTGATCCGGGACATCAGATCGCCCGGCTGGGTCCGCTCCACCTCGGGCAGCCGCAGCCGCAGCAGCCGCCCGATCAGGGTGCGGCGGGCGGCCAGCACGACGGACTCGGCGGTCCGCTCCAGAAGGTACGAGCCCACCGCCTCGACCGCGGTGCCGAACAGCACCAGGGCCGTGAGGAGCAGCAGGATGCCGGTGATCGAGGAGTCCCCGCCGAGCCGGTCCACCAGCTCCCGCGCGGCGAGCGGCTGCGCCAGCCCGCTCGCCGCGCCGATCAGCGCGAGGAGGCCGCCGAGGGCGACGGTTCCGCGGTACGGGCGGAAGTGCCGGTAGAGAGCGCTCCAGGTCTCCCGGGCGGGCAGCGGCGGCGTCCGGGGCGCGCCGCTCCTGATGTCCTTCTCCGCGGGGGCCGCGGGGGCCGCGGGGGCCTTCTCCGGGCGGGTTTCCGCCGCGTCGTCTTGTTCCGCGCCGGTCTTCCCCGCGCTGTTCACAGTGGTCACCCCGGTAAGGACGCCGTGGCGGCCCGATCACCTGAGCGGAGCGTGCCTCCGTTCACCGGAGTCGGCGACCCCGGCGATCCGGCGCCCCGGGCCCGGTGCGCCGCCGGGCCCCGTTCAGCCGCGTACCCCGCACAGGTGCAGCAGCGCCGCCACCCCGCGGTACGGGTCGGTGCGCCCCGCCCGGTCCTCCGCGGCCAGCAGCCGCTCCAGGTCGGCACCGGGGGGCGGCAGCGCGTCGTCGGCCGCCCCGTCCGTGAAGACCCGTACGCCGTACCAGGCATGCAGCGGGGCGGCGATCCCCGCCAGTGTCGCCGTCAGCGCCTCCAGCCGGTCCGCCCGTACCCGCAGGCCCAGCCGGTTCGTGTACGTGTCCGCGTCGAAGGCGTCGAGTGCCCCCGCCCAGTCCCCGGCCACGCCGGGCCGCAGGGCCAGGCCGTTCCCGTTCCGTACCAGCAGCGACAGCAGGCCGCCCGGCGCCAGCATCCTGGCCAGCCCCGCGAGCAGCGCGTCCGGCTCGTTCACGTACATCAGCACGCCGTGGCAGAGGACGACGTCGAAGCTGCCGGGCAGGAAGTGCACCCCGGTCTCCAGGCCGTCGCCCTCGATCAGCCTGACCCGCTCACGTATCCCCGCCGGCTCCGTGGCCAGCGCCTCGCGCGCCGTGGCCAGCATCCCGGCGTCCGACTCCAGCCCCGTCACGGAGTGCCCGCCGCGCGCCAGCCGCAGGGCCTGCGTGCCCTGGCCCATGCCGACGTCGAGCACCCGCAGCCGCTGACCGACCGGGAAACGCCCGGCTATCTGCTCGTCGAGCTGGCGCGCGACCAGCTCCTGACGGACCACGTTCCGCAGCCCACCGAGCCCGGCCAGCCAGCTCGCCGAGCCGCCGGCGAAGCCGGAGACCTCAGCGCTCAGGGCCGCTCTCCGCGCTTGACCTGCGGCTTGGGCAGCCGCAGCCGGCGCATCTGGAGCGTACGCATCAGGCCGTAGGCCACGGCGCCGCGCTTGGGGGTGTCGGGGAAGCGCTCGGCGAGCTGCTTCTTCAGGCGCAGCCAGATGCCGATCGAGTCGACGACGATCATCACGATCACACCGAGCCACAGCAGCAGCGCGATGTTCTGGAGCGAGCCGACCCGGACCATGCTCAGCACGAGGATCACCACCGCGAGCGGCAGGAAGAACTCGGCGACGCAGAAGCGCGAGTCGACGTAGTCGCGGACGAAGCGGCGCACCGGCCCCTTGTCACGGACAGGCAGATAGCGCTCGTCACCGTTGGCCAGCGCCTCGCGCTGCCGGGCCAGATCCACGCGGCGCGCCTCGCGCTGCTGCTTCATGGCCGACTTGCGGTCGGTCGGTGGGGTGACGGCACGCCGACGCTGCGACTGTGCCTCACTGCGCTTGGGGGTCGGGCGGCCCTTGGGGGCCTGCGGGTCGCGGGGCGTGGAGAGGTCCGCCGTCACCTTGGTGGCGGTGGCCTTCTCTTCCTTCGAGCGGCTTCGGAACACAAAGCCCAAGGGTACGGGGTGTCGCGGTTGGACCCCACCCCGCCGGGGAACGATCCCGCAACGGCGTGCGTCTGTACTGGGACAGACGGGACTTTGTGCCGCGTCCCCTGATGGTCATCTACTCCTTGCGCCTGATGGCGGGGCGGAGCAGTCGTCCTTGGGGAGGAGCGCATCCGTGCTGGAACAGTGCGGTAATAGAGGCAGGGCCCGTACTGTGGGTTCTGTTGGAGTGCTGGAGCTGTAGTCCGTCAGAAGGGGGCGCGCGAAGCCCATGAGCGGTGTCATGAAGCGTATGGGGATGATCTTCCGCGCGAAAGCCAACAAGGCCCTTGACCGGGCCGAGGATCCGCGCGAGACCCTTGACTACTCGTATCAGAAGCAGCTCGAACTGCTGCAGAAGGTGCGTCGCGGCGTCGCCGACGTGGCGACGTCCCGCAAGCGCCTGGAGCTGCAGCTCAACCAGTTGCAGGGCCAGTCGAGCAAGCTGGAGGACCAGGGCCGCAAGGCGCTGGCGCTGGGCCGGGAGGACCTGGCGCGCGAGGCGCTGTCCCGCCGTGCCTCGCTCCAGCAGCAGGTCAGCGACCTGGAGACGCAGCACCAGACCCTCCAGGGCGAGGAGGAGAAGCTGACCCTCGCCGCGCAGCGCCTCCAGGCCAAGGTCGACGCCTTCCGTACGAAGAAGGAGACGATCAAGGCCACCTACACCGCCGCCCAGGCGCAGACCCGGATCGGCGAGGCCTTCTCCGGCATCTCCGAGGAGATGGGCGACGTCGGCATGGCGATCCAGCGCGCCGAGGACAAGACCGCCCAGCTCCAGGCGCGCGCGGGTGCCATCGACGAGCTGCTGGCCTCCGGCGCCCTGGACGACCACTCCGGGCTCGCGAAGGATGACATCGCGACGGAGCTGGACCGCATCTCCGGCGGTTCGGACGTGGAGCTGGAGCTGCAGCGCATGAAGGCCGAGCTGGCCGGCGGCTCGGCCCAGAAGCAGGCGATCGAGGGCGGCGCGGCCGACCCTCAGGACGCCACCCCGAGCCAGCACAAATTCGACAAGCAGTAGGGATTCGTCATGATCGTACGGATCATGGGGGAGGGCCAGGTGAAGCTGGCGGACAGCCACTTCACCGAGCTCGACAAGCTGGACGACGAACTGCTGGCCGAGGTCAGGAGCAGTGACGAGGACGGCTTCCGCCGCACCTTCCACGCGCTCCTGGCCAAGGTGCGTGAACTGGGCGAACCGCTTCCCGCCGACGCGTTGGAACCGTCCGAACTGATCCTGCCGTCCCCGGATGCCACGCTGGAGGAGGTCCGGGCCCTCCTGAACGACGACGGCCTGATTCCGGCGTCTTCCTAGGGCTCGGTTCCCGCTCCGTGGTCCCGGGCCGTGCTGCGGCAGGGCGCTCCCCGGCGCACCATGGAAGGCGGGGGCTCAGGGGTGGGGAACCCGAAATCGGGGGCCCAGTCAGTGGGAGGTACGAGACCGATGGCCACCTTCATGGACATCCACCACGGCATGCGCGACATCACCGGTGACCAGCTCCGGGAGGCCCACAACGCCGACCTCGCCGTCGAGAGCCAGGAGAACGTCCACTTCCAGCACGCCTGGGCCGACCCGGCCTCCGGCGATGTCTTCTGCCTCTCCGAGGCGCCCTCGGCCGAGGCCGTGCAGCGCGTTCATGAGCGGGCCGGCCACCGGGCCGACGAGGTCCACCCCATACCGTTCTCCGTGTGAGACCACCGTTCTCCGTGTGAGACCGGCTCTGCCCCGGCGGGCACCGGGGGACGGGAGCGCACCGTACCGTTGGGTGGCGTGACCTCCCTCGGAAGCGTGTTCGGGCGCACGCGGCGCTGGGCCCGCGCCCACCCTCTCGCCGTCGACGGCGTGCTCGCCGCGGGCGCCCTCGTCTTCATGATCATCGGTTCGTTCACGGAACCGCACCGGGGTCCCGGCGGCCCCTCCTTCGGGACCCGCACCCCCACCACGCTCAGCCTCGTGCTCGTGGTGCTCGGCGCCGCCGTGCTGGTCTTCCGGCGCCGCGCGCCCATGCAGGTCCTGCTGTGCGCCGGCGCGCTGACCCTCGTCGGGCTGATCACGACGGAGAAGCCCGCGCCGGTCTTCGTCTCCGCCGTTCTGGCGCTCTACACCGTCGCCGCCCGTACCGATCGCCCCACCACCTGGCGCGTCGGCTTCGTCACCATGAGCGCGCTCGCGGCGGTGGCGATGGGGATCGGCCCCGGGCCCTGGTACTCGCAGGAGAACTTCGGGATTCTCGCCTGGACCGGGTTGGCGGGCGCCGCGGGGGACGCCGTACGGAGCCGCCGCGCCTTCGTCGACGCCATCCGGGAACGCGCCGAGCGCGCCGAACGCACCCGCGAGGAGGAGGCGCGCCGCCGGGTCGCCGAGGAGCGGCTGCGGATCGCCCGCGACCTGCACGACGTCGTCGCCCACCACATCGCCCTGGTCAACGTGCAGGCGGGGGTCGCCTCCCACGTCATGGACAAACGGCCCGACCAGGCCAAGGAAGCCCTCGCCCACGTACGGGCGGCCAGCCGCTCGGCGCTCGACGAACTGCGCGCCACCGTCGGCCTGCTCAGACAGTCCGGCGACCCGGCCGCCCCGACCGAACCGGCCCCGGGCCTCGCCCAGCTCGACGGGCTGCTCGACACGTTCCGGAACGCGGGCCTGCCCGTGGAGTTCGCGACGAACAGCGCGGCCCGCCCCGGGGACGAGCTGCCCGCCGCCGTCGATCTCGCCGCGTACCGGATCATCCAGGAGGCGTTGACCAATGTGCGCAAGCACGCGGGCGGGGGAGCGAAGGCCGAGGTCAGCGTCGTACGGGTGGGACCCACCGTGGAGATCACCGTCCTGGACAACGGCACCGGCGACACCGACACCGAGGCCGGCATCGCCGACACCGGTGGCCACGGCCTCATCGGCATGCGCGAGCGCGTCACCGCCCTCGGCGGCACCCTCACCGCGGGCCCCCGCTACGGCGGCGGCTTCCGCACCCAGGCGATACTGCCGGTGATGAACCGGACCGGGGAGAACGTGTGACGATCAGGGTGCTGCTCGCCGACGACCAGGCGCTGCTGCGCAGCGCGTTCCGCGTACTGGTCGACTCCGAGCCCGACATGGAGGTCGTCGGCGAAGCCGCCGACGGCGCGCAGGCCGTCGCCCTCGCCCGCGCCACCCGCGCCGACGTGGTCCTGATGGACATCCGGATGCCCGGCACGGACGGCCTCGCCGCCACCCGTACGATCAGCGCCGACCCGGAGCTCGCCGGGGTGCACATCGTCATGCTGACCACCTTCGAGGTCGACGAGTACGTGGTGCAGTCGCTGCGCGCCGGGGCCTCCGGCTTCCTCGGCAAGGGCGCCGAGCCCGAGGAACTCCTCAACGCCATCCGGATCGCCGCCGCGGGCGACGCGCTGCTGTCGCCCGCTGCCACGAAGGGGCTGATCGCCACCTTCCTCGCGCAGGGCGACGGACAGCCCGAGACGCGGGATCCGGCCCGGCACCACGAGCGGCTCGCGGCCCTCACGGTGCGCGAGCGCGAGGTGCTCGTCCTCGTCGCGGGCGGCCACTCCAACGACGAGATCGCGGAACGCCTTCAGGTCAGTCCGCTGACTGTCAAGACCCATGTGAACCGCGCGATGGCAAAACTTGGCGCCCGGGACAGGGCACAACTCGTGGTAATCGCCTACGAATCGGGCCTCGTACGTCCAAGGGTGGAGTAGGAAACCGCGTTCGACTACTCCAGGCGCGGTATGCGGAGCATAAGGAAAAGAGACCTGGGGGCGACGGATTCGGCTCCCGAATGGTTGATCGTATGAGGAGAGGTCGTCGCCGTTCTCCGCCGGCCGCGTCATGCACTTCCGGCGGAGGTGCCATGCCGTGCCTCCACGGCCGGGCCGTACCGCCCGCCTGCCGCGTACACCACAAGAAGAGAGACCCCATGTCCTGGCTGGCAAAATTCAGCCTCGCGCAAAGGGCCCTGATAGGGCTGATGTCTATCATCGCGCTGCTCTTCGGAGCGATCGCGATACCGCAGCTCAAGCAGCAACTGCTGCCCTCCATCGAACTCCCGATGGTCTCGGTGCTCGCCCCCTACCAGGGCGCCTCCCCCGATGTGGTCGAGAAGCAGGTCGTCGAACCGCTCGAGAACTCCATCAAGACCGTCGACGGCATCGAGACCGTCACCTCCACCGCCAGCGAGGGCAACGCCGTCATCATGGCGAGCTTCGACTTCGGTGACAGCGGTACGAAGCAGCTCGTCGCCGACGTCCAGCAGGCCGTGAACCGCGCCAGGGCCCAGCTCCCGGCCACCGTGGACCCGCAGGTCATCGCCGGCTCGACGGACGACATCCCGACCGTCGTCCTCGCCGTCACCTCCGACAAGGACCAGCAGGCCCTCGCCGACCAGCTCGACCGCTCGGTGGTTCCCGCGCTCCAGGGCATCGACGGCGTCGGCCAGGTCACCATCGACGGCGTCAGGGACCTCCAGGTCTCCGTCACGCCCGACGACAAGAAGCTCGCCGCGGCCGGCCTCAACGCCATGTCGCTGTCCGAGGCCCTCAAGGCGGGCGGCGCGGCCTTCCCCGCGGGCTCCTTCACCGAGGACGGCAAGAGCCGTACGGTGCAGGTCGGCGGCGGCTACACCTCCCTCAAGCAGATCGAGGACCTGCGGATCGCGCCCGCGGCCGGCGGCGCCGGCGGAGCCGGTGGCGGAGCAGGTGACAGCGGGGCGCCGTCCGGCGCCGTACGTCTCGGCGACATCGCCACCGTCGAGCAGACCGAGTCCGCCGCGGCCTCCCTGACCCGTACCAACGGCAAGCCCAGCCTCGCCGTCGCCGTCACGATGGACAAGGACGGCAGCGCCGTCGCCATCTCGGACGCGGTCAAGGAGCAGCTGCCCGACCTGCGCAAGGACCTCGGCTCCGGCGCCGGCCTCACCGTCGTCACCGACCAGGGCCCCGCGGTCTCCAAGTCCATCTCGGGCCTGACCACCGAGGGCGCGCTCGGCCTGCTCTTCGCGGTCCTCGTGATCCTGGTCTTCCTGGCCTCGCTGCGCTCCACCATCGTCACCGCGGTCTCCATCCCGCTCTCCATCGTCCTCGCGCTGATCGTGCTGTGGACGCGTGACCTGTCGCTCAACATGCTCACCCTCGGCGCGCTGACCATCGCGATCGGCCGCGTCGTCGACGACTCGATCGTCGTCCTGGAGAACATCAAGCGCCACCTCGGCTACGGCGAGGAGCGCGAGAAGGCGATCCTCACCGCGGTCCGCGAGGTCGCGGGCGCCGTCACCGCCTCCACCCTCACCACCGTCGCGGTCTTCCTGCCGATCGGTCTCGTGGGCGGCATGGTCGGCGAGCTGTTCGGCTCGTTCTCGCTCACCGTGACGGCGGCCCTGATCGGCTCGCTGATCGTCTCGCTCACCGTGGTCCCGGTGCTCTCGTACTGGTTCCTCCGGCCGCCGAAGGAGATCGTCGGGGTCGACCCCGACGAGGCACGCCGCGTGGCGGAGGAGAAGGAGACCAACAGCAGGCTCCAGCGGCTGTACGTCCCGGTCCTCCGGTTCGCCACCCGGCGCCGGATCGCGAGCCTGGCCATCGCGGTCGTCGTCCTGCTCGCCACGTTCGGCATGGCACCGCTGCTCAAGACCAACTTCTTCGACCAGGGTGAGCAGGAGATCCTCACCGTCAAGCAGGAGCTGGAGCCCGGCACCAGCCTGGAGTCGGCGGACGCCGCCGCGAAGAAGGTCGAGAAGGTCCTCGCCGACACGGACGAGGTCAAGGACTACCAGGTCACCGTCGGCTCGTCCGGCTTCATGGCGGCCTTCGGCGGCGGTACGGGCGCCAACCAGGCGTCGTACCAGGTGACTCTGAAGGACGCGGCGCAGGCCGAGCGGACCACGGAGCACCTGGAGAAGGAGCTCGCCGAGCTCGACGGCATCGGCAGCACCACGATCGGCGCGGGCGACGGGTTCGGCAACCAGAACCTGAGCGTCGTGGTCAAGGCGTCCGAGGCGGACACCCTCGACAAGGCGGCGGAGCAGGTACGGGACGCGGTCGCCGGCCTCGACAACGTCACCGACGTCGAGAGCGACCTGGCGCAGAGCATCCCCCGTATCTCCGTCAAGGCCAACTCCAAGGCCGCCGACGCCGGTTTCAACGACACCACGCTCGGCATGGCGGTCGGCCAGGCCGTCCGCGGCACCCCGGCCGGTACGGCGATGCTGGACGACAGCGAGCGCGATGTCGTCGTCACCTCCGACAAGCCCGCCACGACCATCGCCGAGCTGAAGAACCTGCCGCTCGGCCCGGTGAAGCTCGGTCAGATCGCGACCGTCGAACTGGTCCCCGGGCCGGTCTCGATGACCCGCATCGACGGCGCGCGTGCCGCGACCATCACCGCCAGGCCGGTCGGCGACAACACGGGCGCGGTCAGCACCGAGCTCCAGTCGAAGATCGACTCCCTGAAGCTGCCCGAGGGCGCCACCGTCTCCATCGGCGGTGTCTCGGCGGACCAGTCGGACGCGTTCGTCCAGCTCGGCCTGGCCATGCTCGCGGCCATCGCGATCGTGTTCATGCTCCTGGTCGCGACCTTCCGCTCGCTGGTCCAGCCGCTGATCCTGCTGGTCTCCGTGCCGTTCGCGGCGACGGGCGCGATCGGGCTGCTGGTGGTGACCGGTACGCCGCTGGGCATCCCGGCGATGATCGGCATGCTGATGCTGATCGGCATCGTGGTGACCAACGCGATCGTCCTGATCGACCTGATCAACCAGTACCGCGCCCAGGGCCTGGGCGTCGTGGAAGCGGTCGTCGAGGGTGGCCGCCACCGGCTCCGCCCGATCCTGATGACGGCGCTGGCCACGATCTTCGCGCTGCTCCCGATGGCACTCGGCATCACGGGTGAGGGCGGCTTCATCGGCCAGCCGCTCGCCGTGGTGGTGATCGGCGGCCTGCTGTCGTCGACGCTGCTGACGCTGCTGCTGGTGCCGACGCTCTACGCGATGGTGGAGCTCCGCAAGGAGCGCCGCGCGAAGAAGAAGGCGGCGAAGAGGTCCACGGACGAGAACCCGCCCGCGCGGACCGGGACGGACGCGGGCTCGGGCTCGGCACCGACCCCGGAGCCGGCGAACGCCTGACACCCCGTCCGGTGTGAAGTGCCCCGGAGCGGCCGCGCTGAGCGGCCCGCTCCGGGGCACTGTGCTGAGCGGAGCGGGTCTCCTCTGTTTCGGTTACGTCCCGTACAACTCGGGGACCACGTAAGCCAGTTGTGTCAGACCCAGGGCGGAGGGCAGGTGCAGCCCGGCGGGGGATCCGCAGGTGCGGCCCGTTCCTGAAAGATCGTTCCTGTCCGAACACGCGACCGGAAGGATCGATATCGTGCGCAGACGACGTCTCGCGCCCCTGTTGGCCGTGGGTGTCACGGCAACGCTGGCCCCCGTGCTCGCCGCCCCGACGGCCACCGCCGCTCCGACCGCTTCCTTGTCGACCGCTTCTTCGTCGACTGCCTCCTCGTCCGCGGCCAAGGGCGCGCTGGACCCGTACGTGCAGCAGAAGCCGCAGTGGAAGCGGTGCCTGGCCGACGACGCGCCGGAGTTCGAGTGCGCCACGATCGAGGTCCCGCTCGACTACCGGGCCCCCGGGGGCAAGCGGATCGACCTGGCCATATCCCGGATCAAGAGCACCGCGCCCGACAAGCGGCGGGGTGTCCTGCTCTCCAACCCCGGCGGCCCCGGCGGGCACGGGCTCTACATGCCGATGGGGATGCGGGAGAACCTTCCCGAGTCCGCACAGCAGAAGTACGACCTCATCGGCTTCGACCCGCGCGGTGTGGGAGAGAGCAGTCCCGTCTCCTGCGACCTGGAGCCGGAGGAGGAGGATCCGCTGCGGCCGTACAAGGAGGAGACGTTCGACAAGGACGTCGCCTGGGCCCGTGGCGTCGCGGACAAGTGCCGGGAGAAGGCGGGCGACACGCTCCCGCACATCACCACGCGGAACACCGCGCGTGACATGGATCTCCTCCGGGCGATCCTCGGCGAGAAGAAGATCTCGTACGTGGGCTACTCGTACGGCACCTACCTGGGCGCCGTCTACACCCAGCTCTTCCCGGGCCGGGCCGACCGGTTCGTGCTGGACAGCGCGGTCGACCCGGCGCGCGCCTGGCGCGGGATGATCCAGTGGTGGGCGGAGGGCGCCGAGCCCGCCTTCGACCGGTGGACCGAGTGGGCTGCCGCGCGTGCGGAGAAGTACGGCCTCGGGGACACCCCGAAGGAGGTCGAGCGGACCCTCTGGGACCTGGTCGCGCAGGCCGACGAGAAGCCCATCCTGGTCGACGGGCAGCCGACCACCGGTGACGACATCCGCAGCGGCATGCGTGGGGCGGTCTTCACTCCTGTGTACGCCACCGAGGGGGTCGTGGAGCTGAAGAAGGCCGCGGCCGGCGGGCCCGCCTCGGCGAAGAAGCTCGCGCCGTTCGCCGGATCCGAGCGTGCCGGGACAGCAGGGACAGCAGGGGCCGCGGGCGCCGGGGTCGGCGCCGGTGCTGTTGAGGCCGCCAGGGCTGCCGCTGCCGCCTCCGGTGCCGTGGAGGTGCCTGCCGACAACATGACGGCGAGCTTCTGGGCCGTGGTGTGCGGCGACAACTCGGCCGCGTGGTCCCGCGATCCGGAGAGCTACCGGCGGGACGCCATCGAGGACAAGATCCGTTACCCGCTCTTCGGTGACTTCGCCTCCAGCATCAAGCCCTGTGCGTTCTGGGACAGGTCCGTGGAACCGGCGACCGACGTGAACAACAAGGTCCCCTCCCTGGTCGTCCAGAACGAGTGGGACTCGCAGACCCCGCTGCCCAGCGGCCAGGCGATGCACGCCGACCTGAAGGGCTCGAAGATGGTCACCGTCCTCGGCGGGGAGGGCCACGGTGTCTATCCGAACGGCAACGCGTGCACGGACGACACGGTCACCGGGTACCTGCTCACCGGCAAGCTCCCGGCGAAGGACGTGACCTGCCGGGCGACGGCCGACTCGAACGCGGAGGCGCGGAAGAACCAGAAGCGGGACGAACTTCCCGGCTCCCCGCTCCCGCAGCGGGCCCCGGACCGCTTCTGACCCGACGCGTGTTCTGACCTGACGCGTGTTCTGACCCGACTCGTGGAAATCTGACGCGTGGCGACCTGACGCGTGGAAGACGTGGAAGACAGGGCGGGACCTCCTGGCGGGGTCCCGCCCTCTCGTGCGCCGACCCTGCCGGGGCGGGCACTAGACTCCGACCCTGTTGTCCTGTTGATCTCCCTGGGGGCCAGTCGTGGGTGAGCCACGGTATGCGGTCATCGCGAGCGACCTCATGTCCAGGCTCGCGGACGGGCAGTGGGCCGTCGGCTCCCTGCTCCCGACCGAACCCGAACTGGCCGCCTCGTACAAGGTGTCGCGGGAGACCCTGCGCCGGGCCCTGCGGCAGCTGGAGGCGGGCGGGCTCATCTCGCGCCATCCGGGGACGGGTACCCGGGTGGAACGGACCCTGCCGGTGGCGGCGTTCACCACACACCTCGGCAGCCTCCAGGAACTCACCCAGTACGGCACCTCGGCGGTCAGAAGCATCCTGTCCGTCGACCACGTGGTGGTGGACGAGGCGCTCGCCGCGGTGACCGGACTGGCCCCGGAGGCCCGCAGCGTCCGCATCACGTCCGTACGCCGCGACCCGGACCACGCCGATCAGGTGGTCTCCTGGGCCAGGGTCTATCTGGAGCCGTCCGACGCGCACGCCATCGCCGGTCCCCTCGAAGACAGCCCGCGGCTGATCTCGGACCTGGTCGAGACGCACGCGGGGCGAGCGGTGGACCGCGTGGTGCAGCGGGTGCGGGCGGTCGGTGTCCCGGCGGAGGCGGCCGCCCGTCTCGGGGTCGCGACGGGCAGCCCGGGACTGGAGTTCGTACGCCGCTACTACGACGCCCGGGGACGCCTCTTCGAGGTCAGCGTCAGCGTTCACGCCCAGGGCACCTTCGTCTACGAGACGACGCTCCAGCGCAGTTGAGCCCGGGGGCAGGAGCCGAGGGCCCGAGAGCCCAAGGGTCCGGGGCGGGAGCCGTACTCCCGTAGTCCCGTACTCCCCGTACTCCTGCGCGCCGGCCCACCCATTCCTCCGCGACCTCCGTCGCGACTTCCGACGCGACCCCTTGACAGCGATATTTCCATGAGGTTCCTTGTCTAGACACAACTCATGTCTAGACAAGGATGTGCCCGCATGAGGTCCCAGGAGCAACTGCTGTCCACGGATCCGCCACCCCCACGCAAGAACCGCTGGTACCGGGGGATCGGGGCCCAGATCGCCGTCGCCATGGCACTCGGCGTCGCGGTCGGCTTTCTCTTCCCCGGCTTCGCCGTCGACCTGAAGATCGTCGGAGACCTCTTCCTCGCGCTGGTCAAGGCGGGCGTGGCGCCGCTGGTCTTCTTCACCGTGGTCATGGGCATCGCCTCCGCGGGCGACCTCAAGAAGGCGAGCCGCATCGGCTTCCTGGCCCTCGTGTACTTCGAGGTCGTCTCGACACTCGCCCTCGTCATCGGCCTGGTGGCCGCGAACCTCCTGGGCGTCGGCAAGGGGCTCGGATCCCTCTCCGCGGACACGGGCGCCGCCCCTCCGGCCGGGGAGGGCGAACACGGCTTCACCGCCTTCCTGAAGGGCATCGTCCCCGACAACTTCGTCGGAGCGTTCTCCTCGGGGCAGTTGCTCCAGGTCGTGGTGCTGGCCGTGCTCTTCGGCATCGGACTGCTCGCCCTCGCCCCGCATCTCCAGACCCAGGTCAACAAGGGGCTGGAGGTGATCTCCGAGACGTTCTTCGCCTTCGTCAACGTCATCATGAAGCTCGCGCCGATCGGGGCGTTCGGCGCCATCGCCTACTCCGTGGGCGCGAACGGCAGCGGCATGCTCCTCGCCCTGGCCGAACTGGTCCTGGAGTACTGGGCGGTCGTGGCCCTCTTCATCGGCTGCGTCCTCGGCCTGGTCTGCCTGCTGGCGGGGTTCAACATCTGGCGCATCCTCCAGTACGTCCGCGTCGAGATGACCCTGGTCCTCGGGACCGCCTCCTCCGAGGCGGCGCTGCCCGGCCTGCTCAAGAAGCTCTCCAGGATCGGCTGCTCCAAGCAGACCGTCGGACTGGTCGTGCCGACCGGCTACGCCTTCAACCTCGACGGCACCTCCCTGTACATGGCCATCTGCACCATGTTCGTCGCCAACGCCTACGGCATCGACATGAGCATCCCGCAGCAGCTCGGGCTCCTGCTCATCATGCTGCTCACCTCGAAGGGGGCGGCCACGGTCTCCGGCGGCACCTTCGTCGTCTTCGCCTCGACCGTCGCGGCCACCGGCTACCTGCCGGTGGAGGGCGTCGCCGTGCTCTTCGGCGTGTACCGCCTGATGTCCATGGCCACCGCCTTCTGCAACACCTTCGGCAACGTCGTCGCCACTTTCGCCATCGCCAAGTGGTCCAAGGAGATGGACGTCGACAAGGTCAACCGGGCGCTCGCCGACCCGAAGGCGTTCCTCGCCCTGCCGGAGACCGACGACACCCGCCCGGAACCCGGCACCACCCCCACGACCGCCCCCGCCGAACCCACTACCGCCCCCGCCGAACCCGCTGCCACCACCACCGAACCCGCCATCGCGCAGAAGTGAGATCCCCCGTGAGCACGACCGTCTACGACTCCTTCCTCTTCCGCGACATGTTCGGAACCCCCGCCATGCGGGAGGTGTTCAGCGACAGCGCGTACGTCCGACGCCTCATCGACACCGAGACCGCGCTCGCCCGCGCCCAGGCCAAGGTCGGGATCATCCCCGCCGAGGCCGCCGAGGACATCACGCGCAAGGCCGACTTCGACAGCCTCGACCTGGAGCGGCTGCGCGCGGAGACCGAGATCGTCGGCTATCCGGTGCTGCCCCTCGTCAAGCAGATCGCGGACCAGTGCGGGGACGCCGGCCACTACCTTCACTGGGGCGCGACCACCCAGGACATCATGGACAACGCGGTCATGCTCCAGTGCAAGCAGGGCGTCGCACTCCTGGCGGCCCAGCTCGACCGGGTCCGGGACGCCCTGCGCCGGCTCGCGGAGGAACACGCGGACACCGTCACCGCGGGCCGCACCCACCTCCAGCACGCCCTGCCGGTGACGTTCGGCTACCGCTGCGCCGTGTGGCTGTCCGCCCTCGACCGCCACGCCGAGCGCCTGGAGCAGGCCCGGGCCCGCGCGCTGATGGTCCAGTTCGGGGGCGCCGCCGGCACACTCGCCTCACTGGGCGACGGCCCCGAAGGGCTCCTGGCCCGTGCCGCGCTCGCCGAGGAACTGGGGCTGGCGGACCCCGCCATCACCTGGCACGTGACCCGCGACGGCCTGGTGGAACTGGTCTCCCTCTTCGCGTCCGTCGGCGGCTCGCTGGGCAAGATCGCCTGGGACGTGATGATGATGTGCTCCTCGGAGTACGGCGAACTCGCGGAACCCTTCGTCCCCGGACGCGGCGCCAGCTCCACCATGCCGCAGAAGCGCAACCCCATCTCCAGCGAGCTCATGTTCGCGGCCGCCAAGCTGCTGCGCGACAAGTCCTCGACGATGCTCGACGCGACCATGCAGGACTTCGAACGGGCCACCGGCCCCTGGCACCTGGAGTGGGCGACCGTTCCGGAGGCGTTCCTGCTGCTGTCCAGCTCGCTCCACCAGGCGGAGTTCATGCTCTCCGGACTTGAGGTCAGGACCGACAGGATGCGCAGCAACACCCTCCTGACCGGCGGCCTCATCGTCGCCGAAGCCGTGATGATGGACGTCGCCCCCGTCCTCGGCCGCAACCAGGCGCACGAGGTCGTCTACGAGGCCTGCCGCGCCGCCATCGAGACCGGCACCACGCTGGAGGCGGAACTGCTCACCCACGACGACCTCGTACGCCACCTCGGCGCTGCCCGCATCAAGGAGCTCTGCGACCCGGCCCGTTACCTCGGCAGCGCCCGGGCCATGACCCGCGACGTGGTCGGCCGCCGGTAGCCGATCCGCTCCGCGCCGGGGCGCCGCGACGTGCGGTACGGTCGAAGGAAAATATCGACGACGCCGACAACGCTGCACCCGGTCCAGGCAGTTCCGGCGGAGCTGACGGAGCCTCACCGAGGAGGGGCCATGCCCGACGACGCGTACGAGAACCCGGGCGAGGCGAGCCCGGCCGACGTCGCGCGCGCCCGCTACGCCCTGTACGTGGAGTCGCTCAGAGCCCGGATGCCCGGTGAGCAGTTCGAGCTGCTCATGGAGGTCATCCGGCTGTGGGCCGAGGCCGGCGGCGGCACGGTACGGCTGAAGATGGACGGCCCGGAGCGGGAGTTGTTCACCCAGGAACTCCAGCAGGAGTTCCTGACCCTCATGGGTCTGATCGGCGCGATGCAACCGGGCCACGAGGACCGCGCGGACCATGTCGTCGCCCACCTCGGCGACGGCGAACACACCAAGGGCGCCATGTCGCTGGTCCCCCCTGAGGTGGCCGCCGATCCGGCCAAGCTGCGGGCCATGCGGGAGAAGCTCGAAGCCCAGCAGAAGCGGCGCCGCAGCGATGAACAGACGGTCGAAGGCATCGCCCGCGCGAGTGGAATGTCCACGGCTCCGTCCGACGGCGACGACGCTGCATAGACACGGCACGGAACGGCAGGGCGGGCCGGGCACGCGCGGGACGCCCGCCGCCCGTCACGGGCTCCTGTGACGGCCCGCCGGTCACGGTCCCCCGCGCGACGGCCCGCCCGTCACGGGGGTTCGTGACGCCCCCCGTCACGGCCCCCTGTTACGGTCGGCGGCGGTCCCGCCCCGTACGCTTCCCGCCCCGACGCTCCCCGCACCGGCGGCCGCCGCCCGCCCGGCGGTCCGCGCCGCCAGGATCGCCACCCCGCCGCACAGCGCCATCCCCGCGAATACCGGCACCGCCGACCCCGCCCCGCCCAGCCCCGCCAGCGGAGCCACCGCCGCGCCCACCGCGCTCTGCGCCGTGCCCAGCAGGGCCGACCCCGTGCCCGCCGCGTCCGGGACGCGTGCGACCGCCAGCGACGCGGCGTTGGCGAGGACCAGCCCGAGACCGGCGCAGAACACCGTCACGAGCGGTACGTACACGCCGAACGTCAGCACCCCCGCCCCGGCCGCCGCGAGCAGTGCCACCGCCGCCGCCCACAGCGCGTACAGCCCGAGACCGAGCAGCCGTTCCGCGCGGACCCGGCCCACCAGTCGTGCTGCCACCGCGCCGGAGAGCGCCAGGACCACCGCGCCACCGGAGAAGACCACCGACGAGGCACCGACGCCCAGCCCCAGCACGTTCTGGAGCAGGAACGGCGACCCCGAGACGTAGCAGAACAGCGCGCCGAAGGCGAAGGAGAAAGCCAGCGCGTAACCGGTGTACGCGCGGTCGCCCGCCACCGTCCGTACCGTACGGAGCAACGCCCCGCGCCCGCCCGGCCGGCGCCGTTCCGGCGGCAGGGTCTCCGGTACGGCGACGGCCACGGCGGCCACCGTCAGCAGCGCCACCCCCGCCAGCGCCCAGAACACCCCGCGCCAGCCGGCCACGCCGATCACCGCACCGCCCGCGAGCGGGGCGAGCACCGGCGCGATGCCCGCCAGTGTCATCAGCACGCCCAGCAGCCGCGCCGCCGCCGCGCCCGACGCGATGTCCGCGACCACGGCGCGCCCGACGACGACCCCCGCCGCCCCGCTGAATCCGGCGGCCAGACGCAGCGCGATCAGGGTGCCGAGCCCGGGGGAGAGGGCGCAGAGCGCGGTGGCCACGGCGCAGACCGCCGTCCCCGCGAGCAGGGGGACGCGCCGCCCGTGACGGTCGGAGAGCGGGCCGAGCACGAGATGGCCGAGCGTCATGCCGGCCAGGAACGCGGTGAGGGTGAGCTGCACGCCGGAGGCGTCCGTACGCAGCTCGCCGGCCATGCGTGGAAAGGCGGGCAGATACATGTCGGTGGAGAGCGGGCCGACGAAACAGAGCAGGACGAGTGCGGCGGTGAGCCGGTGACGGGGCACGGTGCGACGACCTCTGATGTCCGGAACGGAGAAACGGAAAAGGGGAGAAGCGATCCGGGACGAACAGGGGGGATTTGTGGGCGCAACCGGCTGCCACGGCGGAGCGGGCGGGGATGCCCCCGGGCTCGGAACACCTGGCCGGTGAGATCGTCACTCTAGAGCCAGCGGCGGTGACTTGTCCTGCGAGTGAGGGTGATGGCGACGGCCCACGACCGCTGCGGTGCCGGGTGCGGGTCAGGGCGGAGGGGTAACGGGGGTGTGCCGGGGTCGGGTGGGTTGCCGTGGGGCGGGCCCGGCTAACCAACACACCACAGGGACACCCTCACTTGCCCCTCACCCCCGCCCCGGCCCGCCCTGCTCCGCTGCCGCGAGCGCGGTGGGCGCCGGGGTGCCTATGGCAGTGCCAGCATCCGCTCCAGTGCGCGCTGTGCGAAGTCCGCCGTCTCCTGGTCGACCCGGATGCGGTTGACCTCGTTGCCCTCGGCCAGTGACTCCAGGGTCCAGACCAGGTGCGGGAGGTCGATCCGGTTCATGGTGGAGCAGAAGCAGACCGTGCGGTCGAGGAAGACAATCTCCTTGCCCTCCGGGGCGAAACGATTCGCCAGGCGCTGTACGAGGTTCAGCTCCGTACCGATCGCCCACTTCGAGCCCGCCGGGGCCGCCTCCAGCGCCTTGATGATGTACTCCGTGGAGCCGACGTAGTCCGCCGCCGCCACGACCTCGTGCTTGCACTCGGGGTGCACCAGGACGTTCACGCCCGGGATCCGCTCCCGTACGTCACGCACGGAGTCCAGCGAGAACCGGCCGTGCACCGAGCAGTGGCCGCGCCACAGGATCATCTTCGCGTCCCGCAGCTCCTGCGGCGTGAGCCCGCCGTTCGGCTTGTGCGGGTTGTAGAGGACACAGTCGTCGAGCGACATCCCCAGATCACGCACGGCCGTGTTCCGCCCCAGGTGCTGGTCGGGGAGGAAGAGCACCTGCTCGCCCTGCTCGAAGGCCCACTTCAGGGCGCGCTCGGCATTAGAGGAGGTGCAGATCGTGCCGCCGTGCCTGCCGGTGAACGCCTTGATGTCGGCCGAGGAGTTCATGTACGAGACGGGCACGACCCGCTCGGCTATGCCGGCGTCCGTCAGCACGTCCCAGCACTCCGCGACCTGTTCCGCCGTCGCCATGTCCGCCATGGAGCAGCCCGCCGCGAGATCCGGCAGGACGACCTTCTGGTCGTCGGCCGTCAGGATGTCCGCGGACTCGGCCATGAAGTGCACACCGCAGAACACGATGTACTCGGCGGCCGGCCGGGCCGCCGCGTCCTTGGCGAGCTTGAAGGAGTCGCCGGTGACATCGGCGAACTGGATGACCTCGTCGCGCTGGTAGTGGTGGCCGAGGACGAACACCTTCTCCCCGAGCTTCTCCTTCGCCGCGCGGGCGCGCGCCACCAGGTCCGGATCGGACGGGGAGGGCAGATCGCCGGGGCACTCCACGCCGCGCTCGCTGCGCGGGTCGGCCTCCCGGCCGAGCAGCAGCAGAGCGAGGGGCGTCGGCTGGACGCCGAGGTCCTGGACGGCGAGATCCTGAACGGGCTGGGCCGTGGTCACGTCACGCACCCTCTCTTCTCAGCGGATTCTTCTCAGCGGACACTGCTCGGCAGCATCCCCTTTTCGTCTCATTGACGCTATCTATCATAGCCGCTTCATGTCACGTTGACGATGGCCATAGCGTCGATGTGACGCATTCCGGCGCGGCGCCCGGTGTGCGAGCATGAAGGCGGGAAAGACACGCGCCGGTGCCCGGAATGAATCCGTGGCCGAGCAGGTTGCACTGTCGGCAAGCAGTCCGTACAACCCGGGAGAGAAGCAGATGTCCGTATCGGACGAGACCACCACCGTGAGCGACGGCATCCTCCTGTCCGACGCCGCCGCGGGCAAGGTCAAGGCACTGCTGGACCAGGAAGGCCGGGACGACCTCGCACTGCGCGTCGCCGTTCAGCCCGGCGGCTGCTCCGGCCTCCGCTACCAGCTGTTCTTCGACGAGCGCTCGCTCGACGGCGATGTCGTCAAGGACTTCGACGGCGTCAAGGTCGTCACCGACCGGATGAGCGCCCCGTACCTGGGCGGCGCCTCGATCGACTTCGTCGACACGATCGAGAAGCAGGGCTTCACCATCGACAACCCGAACGCGACGGGCTCCTGCGCCTGCGGTGACTCCTTCAGCTAGGACTCACCCGGCTGAGAGTCACGGCCGGCAAGCGGTACGTGAAAGGCGGCGGCGCTCCCCTGGAGGGAGCGCCGCCGCCTTTTCGGCGCTGTGGGCGCTGTGCGGGGGGCTGCGAACGGGCGGGGTCAGTGGCGCGGTCAGTGGCGCGCGATCTTCTCGCCCGTCTTCGCGTCCACCACCTGCCGGTCGCCCAGCGGCTTGTCCAGCGTCACCTCGACCGACTGCTCCTTGGCCATCGCGACGCAGAGCCGCTCCGGATCGGGGTCGGTCACGACCACCTTCACCTTCACCGCCGTGCCGCTCTCGTCGGCCGTTGCCCCGTACGTGTCGCACACACCGCCCGTGAAGTGCAGCGTCAGGGTCCGGCCCGCCGTCTCGTACGACGTGGCGTGCTGCGTCGGGACCGTGCCGGGGCCGTCCTTCCCGGGGGCGCCGGGCAGCTCCTTGTGCGGGGGTACGGGCTCGGGCGCCGCCTTCTTCAGGAACTTCGGCGCCACCGCCGGGTGCGTGACCGTGTACGGCAGGGCGCCGTCCTCCGATGCCACCTCGAACAGCCAGGACGGCACGAGCGCCCGGCGCCCGTCCACCGAGTGCGCCGCGAGCCCGAAGACCGCCTGGGTGATCTCCGCGGAGTGCGGGTCCGCCGCCGTGCCGCTCTTCGGCGCGCACGGCAGCGCGGGCGGCACGTCCGCCCCCGTACGCGCCGTGCCGTCGTCCAGCGGCACCGGTGTCGCGCAGCCGCCGATCCGGCCGGCACCGGAGCCCGGACCGGCGCCGTCCGCCGCCCTGTTCAGCTCCTTCAGCGCCTCCTCCGCGCTGATCACCGGATACGCGTCCCCCCGCTCCGGGGTCGTGAGCTGCCCGTACCCACCGGTCACCCGGCCGTCGGGGCTCACCTGGATCGCCGTCGACCAGCCGTACGTGGGCAGCCCGCCGATCACCGGGTCCGCGGTGACCACCCGGACCGCGCCCATGAGCCCGCTCGCGTCGATGTCCGCGTCGTCCTGTCCCAGCGCCTTCAGCATCGGCGCGGCCGCCTTCTTCGCCGCCGCCTCGCCGACCGCTCCCTCCTCGCTGCCGGGCGCGAAGGAACCGCCGCCTCCGCCCGGGCACTTCGTGCCCTTGAGGCAGTTGTCCCCGCCCGGTACGGCGCCGAACTCCGCGAACGTCCACGCCCCCGGCGCCTGCTTGGCGACGCGCAGCAGCGGGCCCGAGCCGTCCTTGTCCGTACCGACCTTCCAGGACGTCCCGTCCGACCGGGGCGCGCCCGTCATCCCGAACGCCTTCGCCAGCCGGGCCACATCGGCGGCGGGGACCGGCCCGCTCGTACGGTAGACGCGTGCGGTGTCCGGCCCCGCGGGCAGCTTGCCCGCCGCGCGGTAGACGACTCCGCTCGGGTCCGGCTCACCGGGCGCGATGGCGGGCGGCGGGGACCCCGCCGAACCGCCGGGGGCCGCGCCCGCTCCCGCCGCGGGGGCGTCGAGCGCGAGGAGCGGCGGGTTCCCGTCGCCCGTGTCGCCCGTGCCGCCCGCGCTGTCGTCCGTTCCGCCGCCGGAGCTGCCGAAGGCGCTCGTGGCGAAATACGCGCCACCGCCCCCGGCGATCAGGACCGCCGCGGCCACCGCCGCGACGGTGAACGGTGAACGCCGGCCGCGCGGGCGGCCGGCGCTGTCGGCTGTGCTCTCGTCGGGCCGCTCCGTGCTGGTCACCGCTGCGCTCCTTCGACTGCGTGTTCGTTCCCCTGGCACCGGTGGGACGGAAGAGAGCGGCGCGTGGTTCCCCGGTGAGGCCGTACGGGGCAGGAGTTACGCCGTCCGGGTGGCGGTCGCCGCTTTCGGACATTCCGTCGCCCCGGGCGCGGGCAGACGGCGACGGAACGGCGACGGAACAGCGGCGGGGCAGCGGCTTAGGGAAGAGCGCCGACAACCGGTAGCGTGAACCGTCCACCGTTCTCCCTCATCAGGAGCGTTCACGCCGTGCGAATCGCAGTCACCGGCTCCATCGCCACCGACCATCTGATGACCTTCTCCGGCCGTTTCGCGGACCAGTTCGTCGCGGACCAGCTCCACACGGTCTCCCTCTCCTTCCTGGTCGACAACCTAGAGGTGCGCAGGGGCGGTGTCGGCGCGAACATCGCTTTCGGCATGGGTCAGCTCGGCACCCGCCCCATCCTGGTCGGCGCGGCCGGCCAGGACTTCGACGAGTACCGCGCCTGGCTCGACCGGCACGGCGTCGACACCGCCTCCGTACGGATCTCCGAGGTCCTGCACACCGCGCGCTTCGTCTGCACGACGGACGCCGACCACAACCAGATCGGCTCCTTCTACGCGGGCGCCATGAGCGAGGCCCGCCAGATCGAGCTGAAGAAGGTCGCCGACCGCGTCGGCGGCCTCGACCTCGTCGTGATCGGCGCCGACGACCCGGAGGGCATGCTCCGGCACACCGAGGAGTGCCGTACACGCTCCATCCCGTTCGGCGCGGACTTCTCGCAGCAGATCGCCCGCATGGAGGGCGACGAGATCCGCACCCTCCTCGACGGCGCCACGTACCTCTTCTCCAACGAGTACGAGAAGGGGCTCATCGAGGCCAAGACGGGCCTGACCGACGCCGAGATCCTCTCCCGTGTCGGCCACCGCGTCACCACCCTCGGCAAGAACGGCGTCCGGATCGACCGTGTCGGCGAGGAGCCGATCCTGGTCGGCTGCCCGGAGGAGGAGGCGAAGGCCGACCCCACCGGCGTCGGCGACGCGTTCCGCGCCGGGTTCCTCTCCGGTCTCGCCTGGGGCGTCAGCCTGGAGCGCGCGGCGCAGATCGGCTGCATGCTCGCGACCCTGGTCATCGAGACGGTCGGCACCCAGGAGTACACCCTGGCCAGGACCCACTTCATGGAGCGCTTCACCAAGGCGTACGGCCACGACGCGGCGGCCGAGGTCCAGGCCCACCTCGCCTGAGACCCACCACCGGTCCGGGACCGCCCGTCCCGCGCCCGTCCCGTCGGCTACCGGCTCCCGGCTACCGGCACCCGGGTTCCGCGGTCACGACACCCGGCGGACCACATACGCGACACCGTGGTCCGCCGGGCGTTCGCCCACGTACTCCTGCCCGCGCATCTCGCACCACGCGGGGATGTCCAGCCGCGCCGCCTCGTCGTCCGAGAGCACCGTCACCGTCCCGCCCACGGGCACCCCGCCGAACACCTTGGCCAGCTCGATCACCGGGACGGGACAGCGCCGCCCGAGCGCGTCGACCACCAGCGAGGGCCCCGTACCGGCGGCGTCGAGGACCTCAGAGCCACCGGTCCCACCGGCCCCAACCGCCCCGGTCGGCGCGCCCAGCCTCTCCCGTACGCCGGACACCACCCCCGGCAGCACCTCCAGGAACCGGTCCACCTCCGCCTCCGGCGTCCCGGCCGGCAGCGAGACCCGGACGTTCCCCTCCGACAACACGCCCATCGCGCGCAGCACATGGGACGGCGTCAGCGTGCTGCTCGTGCAGGACGACCCCGAGGAGACCGAGAAGTCGGCCCGGTCCAGCTCGTGCAGGAGGGCCTCCCCGTCGACATAGAGACACGAGAACGTCACCACATGGGGGAGCCGCCGCTCCGGATGCCCCACCACCTCCACGTCGGACACCAGCTCCGGCACCCGCGCCCTGATCCGCTCCACCAGCGCCCGCAGCCGGACCGCCTCGGCCGCCGCCTCCGCGCGCACCGCGCGCAGCGAGGCCGCCGCCGCCACGATCGCCGGGATGTTCTGGAAGCCGGGGGCGCGCCCCGCCTCCCGCTCGTCGGCCGGGCCGCTCGGGGCGAACCTGATCCCCTTGCGCACGGCCAGCAGCCCGACGCCCGCCGGACCGCCCCACTTGTGCGCGCTCGCCGCCAGCAGTGACCAGGCGCCCTCCACCGGGCCCCAGCCCAGCGACTGCGCCGCGTCCACCAGCAGCGGGACGCCCCGGCTGCGGCACACCTCGGCGACCTCGGCCACCGGCTGCTCCGTGCCCACCTCGTGGTTGGCGGACTGGAGGCAGGCCAGCGCCGTGTCCTCGTACAGCGCCCCGGCGTACGTCTCCGGCGCCACCGCCCCGTACCGGTCCACCGGCACCTCGGTCACCGTGCCGCCGGTCGCCGCCTCGTGGGCGGACGCCGCGTGGAGCACCGAGGAGTGCTCGACGGCGGAGACGGTCACCCCGCGCCCGACCCGGCGCCGGCCGGCCAGGGCTCCGGACATCCCGGCGTGGACCGCGTGGGTCCCCGAAGGAGTGAAGACGAGTTCGTCGGGGCGGCAGCCGACGGCCTCCGCGGCGGCCTCCCGGGCCGCGTCCAGCAGCAGTCCGGCCCGTCGCCCCTCGCGGTAGAGGCGGGCGGGGTCCGCCCACCCCTCGTCCAGGGAAGCCTGAAGGGCCTGCCGGGCGACCGGGTGCAGCGGGGCGGAGGAAGCGGCGTCGAAGTAGGGCACGTCGGCCACGCTAACGCGCCGCCGGAGGGGGTGTCAGAAGCGGACCCGCCCGCGCCCGGAGCCGGACCCGCCCGCACGAGGAAAACCGGCCCCGCCCCCGCGCGGAACCCGGCCCGACGGGCCCGCACATGGCCCCGGAACTGCACAGGCCACTCCTTCGGGGAGTCGGGCGGCGCGTTGGGCACCCTCCCCGCACGCCCTGAAAACGCGTCCAGTAGGGTTTGGTCCGCATAAACATCCACACCCCCGCCCGCGTCAGGGCCGGCGGCCGACCAGGAGACGGCGGCAGCCGGCCGCGCGGGCGAGACTCTCGGGAAGGCGCTACGTGAGTCCCAACGGCTCCGACCGCTCGTCGCGGCGCCCGATGCGGCGGAAGCTGCCGCAGGTGCTGACTGCGGGCCTGATCCTCGCGACCTCCACGGGTTGCACATACAAGGACTTCCCCCGCCTTGGAATGCCCACCCCAGTGACGGAGGAGGCTCCCCGGATCCTCTCCCTCTGGCAGGGCTCGTGGGCGGCAGCGCTCATCACGGGCGTACTGGTATGGGGCCTGATCCTGTGGAGCGTCATCTTCCACCGGCGCAGCCGCAGCAAGGTGGAAGTTCCTCCGCAGACCCGGTACAACATGCCCATCGAGGCGCTGTACACCGTGGTCCCGCTCATCATCGTGTCGGTGCTCTTCTACTTCACCGCACGGGACGAGTCGAAGCTCCTCAGCCTTTCCGCGAAGCCGGCCCACACGATCAACGTGGTCGGCTACCAGTGGAGCTGGGGCTTCAACTACATCGAGAACGTGGACGGCAACGCCGCCACGGGCAATGAGATCCCCAAGGAACTCGACGCCATCCCCAAGCGGTTCACGGATGCGTTCCCCAAGGGTGCGGAGGGCGTCTACGACTACGGCGTCCCGGGCACGCGGAACCCGCAGACCAACAACCCGGGTCCGACGCTGTGGCTGCCCAAGGGCGAGAAGGTCCGGTTCATCCTGACCTCGCGCGATGTCATCCACTCCTTCTGGGTGGTGCCGTTCCTGATGAAGCAGGACGTCATCCCGGGGCACACCAACTCCTTCGAGGTCACCCCGAACCAGGAGGGCACCTTCCTCGGTAAGTGCGCCGAGCTCTGCGGTGTCGACCACTCGCGGATGCTCTTCAACGTCAAGGTGGTCTCCCCGGAGCGCTACCAGAAGCACCTGGAAGAGCTGGCCAAGAAGGGCCAGAACGGCTACATCCCGTCGGGCATCGCGCAGACGGATCCGGCCAGGAATGCGGAGACGAACAAACTGTGAGCATCCTCAACGAACCCCAGGGTGCCGCCGCAGCAGCAGAGGACTCGTACGAGAACGAGCTGCCGGTACGGCGCAAACAGCCGGGCAACGTCGTTGTGAAGTGGTTGACGACCACTGATCACAAGACGATCGGCACGATGTATCTGATCACGTCGTTCGCGTTCTTCTGCATCGGCGGGGTGATGGCGCTCTTCATGCGCGCCGAGCTGGCCCGCCCGGGTACGCAGATCATGTCGAACGAGCAGTTCAACCAGGCGTTCACGATGCATGGCACGATCATGCTGCTGATGTTCGCGACGCCGTTGTTCGCGGGTTTCGCGAACTGGATCATGCCGCTGCAGATCGGGGCGCCGGATGTGGCGTTCCCGCGGCTGAACATGTTCGCCTACTGGCTGTACCTCTTCGGTTCGCTGATCGCGGTGAGTGGTTTCATCACCCCGCAGGGCGCGGCGGACTTCGGGTGGTTCGCGTACTCGCCGCTGTCGGACGCGGTCCGTTCGCCGGGTATCGGCGCGGACCTGTGGATCATGGGGCTGGCGTTCTCCGGGTTCGGGACGATTCTCGGGTCGGTCAACTTCATCACCACGATCATCTGCATGCGGGCGCCGGGAATGACGATGTTCCGGATGCCGATCTTCACCTGGAACGTGCTGCTGACCGGTGTGCTGGTCCTGCTGGCCTTCCCGGTGCTGGCGGCCGCGCTGTTCGCCCTGGAGGCGGACCGTAAGTTCGGCGCGCACGTCTTCGACGCGGCCAACGGCGGGGCGCTGCTGTGGCAGCACCTCTTCTGGTTCTTCGGCCATCCCGAGGTGTACATCATCGCCTTGCCGTTCTTCGGGATCGTCTCGGAAATCATTCCGGTCTTCTCGCGGAAGCCGATGTTCGGTTACATCGGTCTGGTGGCGGCGACGATCTCGATCGCGGGTCTGTCGGTCACGGTGTGGGCGCACCACATGTATGTGACGGGCGGGGTGCTCCTGCCGTTCTTCTCGTTCATGACGTTCCTGATCGCGGTGCCCACCGGTGTGAAGTTCTTCAACTGGATCGGCACGATGTGGAAGGGCTCACTGTCCTTCGAGACGCCGATGCTGTGGACGATCGGGTTCCTGGTGACGTTCCTCTTCGGCGGACTCACCGGCGTCATCCTGGCGTCGCCCCCGATGGACTTCCACGTGTCGGACTCCTACTTCGTGGTGGCGCACTTCCACTACGTGGTGTTCGGGACGGTCGTGTTCGCGATGTTCGCCGGCTTCCACTTCTGGTGGCCGAAGTTCACCGGGAAGATGCTGGACGAGCGGCTCGGGAAGATCACTTTCTGGACGCTGTTCATCGGCTTCCACGGCACCTTCCTCGTCCAGCACTGGCTGGGTGCCGAAGGTATGCCGCGCCGTTACGCGGACTATCTCGCGTCCGACGGTTTCACCGCACTGAACACCATTTCCACGATCAGCTCGTTCGTGCTCGGTCTGTCGGTCCTGCCGTTCTTCTACAACGTGTGGAAGACCGCCAAGTACGGCAAGAAGATCGAGGTCGATGACCCGTGGGGCTACGGTCGTTCACTCGAATGGGCGACTTCCTGCCCGCCGCCGCGGCACAATTTCCTCACGCTGCCGCGGATCCGTTCGGAATCCCCCGCGTTCGATCTGCACCACCCCGAGATCGCCGCACTCGACCAGCTGGAGAACGCCGGCCACGGGGCCGCGGCCGGTGCCCTCGCCGGTGGCAAGGAGGCCGGCAAGTGAAGATCCAAGGCAGGATGTTCATCTGGCTGAGCGTCTTCATCCTCGCCGTGGCCATCGTGTACGGCGTGTGGTCGAAGGAGCCGGTCGGTACGACGGCGCTGTTCCTGGCCTTCGGCCTGAGCGTGATGATCGGCTTCTACCTGGCCTTCACGGCCCGGCGGATGGACGCGCTCGCGCAGGACAACAAGGAGGCCGACGTCGCGGACGAGGCCGGTGAGGTGGGGTTCTTCGCCCCGCACAGCTGGCAGCCGTTCTCGCTCGCCATCGGCGGCGCGCTCGCCTTCCTGGGCGTCGCCATCGGCTGGTGGCTGCTGTACTTCTCGCTGCCGCTGATCCTGGTCGGCCTGTGGGGCTGGGTCTTCGAGTTCTACCGCGGTGAGAACCAGAACCAGTAGCAGCAGTACCTACCGCGGACCCCGGGGGGCCCGGTCATTCCTACCAGGAGTGACCGGGCCCCCCGTTTGCATCACTCGTCGCGCTGCCGGCGGAGAATCTTCTTACCGTGTGCTCATGAACCACACGCCACGCTTGCGCGCCGTCCTGAGCTGCACCGTACTGGTCGTGTCCCTCGGGGCGTGCGCGACCGCGTGCGGCGGTCCCGAGACCCACCCGCTCTCCAACAAGCCGTACGACGCCGATGGGCAGATCGTCTTCAGCGTCGCCGCGGGCGGCAAGAAGGTGAACCCCGACAAGCCGCTCGAAGTGGTCTCCAAGAGCCGCGACGGCCGGATCACGGACGTCACGGCGGTCGACGCGGGCGGCCACTACCTGGCGGGCGAACTCACCGCCGACGGAATGCGCTGGCGCTCCACGGCCCCGCTGGCCGCCGGTGCCCGCTACACGGTCCGGGTCGCCACGGAGAACGAGGAGGGCAAGCCCGGCTCCCGGGCGCTCACCTTCCAGACCGCCAAGCCGAAGAAGACCCTGGAGGTCGAGTTCGGCCCCGACGCGGGCACGTACGGCGTCGGCCAGCCGATCACCGCCACGCTCAGCGAGCCCGTCAAGTCCAAGGCGGCCAGAGCCATTGTGGAGCGCTCCCTGAAGGTACGCTCCACGCCCGCCGCGGACGGCGGCACCTGGCACTGGGTGGACGACGAGACGATGCACTTCCGGCCCAAGGAGTACTGGCCCGCGCACAGCAAGATCACCGCCGTCAGCAACCTCGAAGGGGTGAAGATCTCGGACAAGCTGTACGGAAAGGCCACCAAGCCGCTGAAGCTCACCATCGGCGACAAGATCGAGGCCATCACCGACGCCTCGGCGCACTCCATGACGATCTACCGCAACGGCGAGGAGATCAACACCATCCCGGTGACCACCGGCAAGCCGGGCTTCTCCACCCGTAACGGCATCAAGGTCGTGCTCGGCAAGGAGTACTTCGTCCGCATGCGCGGCTCCACCGTCGGCATCGGCGGCGGCGAGGGGTACGACCTGCCGGTCTACTGGGCGACCCGGGTGACCTGGAGCGGTGAGTACGTGCACGCCGCCCCGTGGTCCGTGGGCTCCCAGGGCGCGGCGAACGTCAGCCACGGCTGCACCGGCATGTCCACCGGCAACGCCGCCTGGTTCTTCGAGACCATCAATGAGGGCGACATCGTCCAGGTCATCAACAGCGCCGGTGACTACATGGAGGACTTCGGCAACGGCTACGGCGACTGGAACGTGGACTGGAAGGACTGGCGCAAGGGCAGCGTCCTCCAGGCCGGCACCAGAGAGGGCAGCTCGCCCGCCGACCCGGCGCGGCTGCGCCCGGCGATCTGAGCCCCGTGCACGGGCCCGGGACGGCGGCGGCCGGGGTGTGAGGCACCCCGGCCGCCGTTACGCCCGTACGAACGCTACGTCCGCCTGTACGCCCGTACGTACGGGCGTACACGTCCGCCCGTTACGGGAAACCGCTCGTCAGGCGTCCACGGCGAGCCGGGAGCGCAGCAGCGAGGCCAGGGCGTCCGCGAAGCCGACCGGCTCGACCGGCAGCGTCACCGCGGCGTCCGCGCGGCTCCAGGTGGCCAGCCAGGCGTCCTGCGGGCGGCCGATCAGCAGCAGCACGGGCGGGCAGTTGAAGATCTCGTCCTTGATCTGCCGGGAGACGCCCATGCCGCCCGCGGGGGCCGTCTCGCCGTCCAGGACGCAGACGTCGATCCCGCCGCGGTCCAGCCGTTCGAGCACCGCGGGCAGGGTCGCGCACTCCACGAACTCGACCGGTGGGACATCGGCGGCCGGCCGCCGGCCCGCCGCCAGCCTGACCTGCTCGCGGGTGTTCGCGTCGTCGCTGTAGACCAGCACGGTGGCGGTCGGCTGCATTGTTCCTCCGTGACATCGGTGTCTGCGGGGGCTCCAGGGCTCCACGGCCCTGAACCGATGCGCGGATCGTACTCCGTCGGACACCGTGTCAGCACGGGTAAGGACAGGCCTTCGCCGGTCCGTTCGAGCTGGACACAGCCCATGGACACACCGAACGGCACCCCGGGAGTCAGCGCGAGATAAGCGACCGACATAATGTCGGTCGTGGCGACAGCAACGACAGTAGAAACCGGGCACGCGCACCCGTCGGTCAATCGGCCGAACCTCACCAGTGTCGGAACCATCATTTGGCTGAGTTCCGAGCTGATGTTCTTCGCGGCCCTCTTCGCGATGTACTTCACCCTGCGATCGGTGATGGGGGCGGATTACTGGAAGGAAATGGCTCATGCCCTGAACGTCCCGTTCTCGGCGACGAACACCACGATCCTGGTGCTCTCCTCCCTCACCTGCCAGCTCGGCGTCTTCGCCGCCGAGCGCGGTGACGTGAAGAAGCTCCGTACGTGGTTCGTGGTCACGTTCGTGATGGGTGCGATCTTCATCGGCGGCCAGGTCTTCGAGTACACCGAGCTGGTCAAGTTGGACGGCATCTCGCTCTCCTCCGACCCGTACGGCTCGGTGTTCTACCTGACCACCGGCTTCCACGGTCTGCACGTGACGGGGGGTCTGATCGCGTTCCTGTTCGTCCTGGGCAGGACGTACGCGGCCAAGAGATTCACCCACGAGCAGGCGACCGCCGCCATCGTCGTGTCCTATTACTGGCACTTTGTCGATGTCGTCTGGATCGGCCTTTTTGCCACGATCTACTTGATCAAGTAGCCGGACGCCGCGCCCGACGCGCGCCGCCCGACAGACACAGTCCAGAAGCACCGACGCAGAAGATCCTGACACCGGGGTAATCCGTGAAAAAGCTCTCCGCACGACGACGCCATCCGCTGGCGGCGGTCGTCGTCCTACTCTTCGCGCTGGCGGCCACCGGGGGGCTGTACGCCGCGTTCGCGCCCGCGAGCAAGGCACAGGCTGACGAGACCGCCCAGTCCCTCGCCATCGAGGAGGGCAAGAAGCTCTACACCGTGGGCTGCGCAAGCTGCCACGGAGTCGGCGGTCAGGGGACCTCTGACGGCCCGAGCCTGGTCGGCGTCGGCTCCGCCGCCGTGGACTTCCAGGTCGGCACCGGCCGCATGCCGGCCCAGCAGCCCGGCGCGCAGGTACCGAAGAAGAAGGTCATCTACGACCAGAAGCAGATCGACCAGCTCGCCGCGTACGTCGCGTCCCTCGGTGCCGGCCCGATCACGCCGACCGAGAACCAGTACAGCCCCGACGGTGCCGACATCGGCAAGGGTGGCGAACTGTTCCGCACCAACTGCGCCCAGTGCCACAACTTCACCGGTGAAGGTGGCGCGCTGACCCACGGCAAGTCCGCACCGAGCCTTGAGGGTGTGGATCCGAAGCACATCTACGAGGCCATGCAGACCGGCCCGCAGAACATGCCGTCCTTCCCCGACTCCTCGATGCCGGAGCAGCAGAAGAAGGACATCATCGCGTACGTCAAGGCGGTGAACGGGGATGAGACCGTCAGCCCCGGCGGCCTCTCCCTCGGCGGCCTCGGCCCCGTCAGCGAGGGGCTGTTCGCCTGGATCTTCGGACTGGGCGCATTGATCGCCGTTGCCGTCTGGGTCGCGGCCCACACCGCTAAGGCCAAGAAGTCATGAGTAGCCAAGAGAATTCAGTAGAAGAGACCCTGCCGAGCGGCCACGCCGCCGCGCACGGCGAGGTGGCGCGCGCCGACGATCCGTTCGCGGATCCGGGGCTGCCGGCCCACAAGCCGCGTATCCAGGACATCGACGAGCGGGCGGCCAAGCGGTCCGAGCGCACCGTCGCCGGCCTGTTCCTGCTGTCGATGCTGGCGACGGTCGCGTTCATCGCCTCGTTCGTCGCCTTCCCGGTCGACAAGAGCGTCTTCATCTTCCCGTTCGGGCACGTCAGCATCCTGCACTTCTCGCTGGGTGTGACCCTCGGTGTCGCCCTGTTCGCCATCGGCGCCGGCGCGGTCCACTGGGCCCGCACGCTGATGTCGGACGTGGAGATCGCCGACGACCGGCACCCGATCGAGGCGCCGCCCGAGGTCAAGGCGAAGGTCCTGGAGGACTTCGCCGCGGGTGCGGCCGAGTCGGGCTTCGGCCGGCGCAAGCTGATCCGTAACACGATGTTCGGCGCGCTGGCCCTCGTACCGCTCTCCGGCGTCGTGCTCCTGCGCGACCTCGGTCCGCTGCCCGAGAAGAAGCTCCGCTCGACGCTGTGGGCCAAGGGCAAGCAGCTCATCAACATGAACACGATGGAGCCGCTGCGTCCCGAGGACGTCGTCACGGGCTCGCTGACCTTCGCCATGCCCGAGGGCCTGGAGCAGCACAGCGAGGAGTTCCAGAAGGAGATCGCCAAGGCCGCCCTGATGATCGTCCGGATCCAGCCGGACGAGATCAAGGACAAGCAGGAACTGGACTGGTCCCACGAGGGGATCGTGGCGTTCTCGAAGATCTGCACCCACGTCGGGTGCCCGATCAGCCTGTACGAGCAGCAGACGCATCACGTGCTCTGCCCGTGCCACCAGTCCACCTTCGACCTCTCCGACGGCGCACGCGTCATCTTCGGCCCCGCCGGTCACGCCCTGCCGCAGTTGCACATCGGCGTGAACGCGGAGGGCAACCTTGAGGCACTCGGCGACTTCGCCGAGCCCGTCGGCCCGGCCTTCTGGGAGCGCGGATGAGTACCACGACGACCACTGCCACGACGGACGACAAGGCCCGTAAAGCGCCCGCGGGCGAGCGGGTGGCCGACTGGGCGGACGGCCGGCTGGGCATCTACAGCCTGGCCAAGGCCAACATGCGGAAGATCTTCCCGGACCACTGGTCCTTCATGCTCGGGGAGATCTGCCTCTACAGCTTCATCATCATCATCCTCACGGGTGTGTATCTGACGCTGTTCTTCCACCCGTCGATGAACGAGGTGGAGTACCACGGCGGTTACGTCCCGCTCCAGGGCGTGATGATGTCGGAGGCGTTCGCCTCCACGCTGGACATCAGCTTCGACGTCCGCGGCGGTCTGCTCATCCGGCAGATCCACCACTGGGCGGCGCTGATCTTCCTCGCGGCCATGCTGGTCCACATGATGCGCGTCTTCTTCACGGGCGCCTTCCGCAAGCCGCGCGAGGTCAACTGGCTGTTCGGCTTCCTGCTCTTCGTCCTGGGCATGTTCACCGGGTTCACCGGCTACTCGCTCCCGGACGACCTGCTCTCCGGTACCGGTGTGCGGTTCATGCAGGGCGCGGTCCTGTCGGTGCCGGTCGTCGGAACGTACCTGTCGATGTTCCTGTTCGGCGGCGAGTTCCCCGGCGGCGACTTCGTGGCCCGGTTCTACTCGGTCCACATCCTGCTGCTGCCCGGCATCATGCTGGGCCTGGTCGTGGCCCACCTGATCCTGGTCTTCTACCACAAGCACACGCAGTTCGCGGGCCCCGGCAAGACGAACACCAACGTCGTCGGCATGCCGCTGCTGCCGGTCTACATGGCCAAGGCCGGAGGCTTCTTCTTCCTGGTCTTCGGGGTCATCGCGATCGTCTCGGCCATCGCCACGATCAACCCGATCTGGGCCCTCGGCCCGTACCGGCCCGACCAGGTCTCCACCGGCGCCCAGCCCGACTGGTACATGGGCTTCTCCGAAGGTCTCATCCGTGTGATGCCGGGCTGGGAGATCAACGCGTGGGGACACACGCTCGTCCTGGGTGTCTTCATCCCGCTGATCATCTTCCCGCTGGTGCTGGTCGCGATCGCGGTCTACCCGTTCGTCGAGTCCTGGGTCACCGGGGACAAGCGGGAGCACCACATCCTGGACCGCCCGCGCAACGCCCCGACGCGTACCGCGTTCGGTGTGGCCTGGCTGACCTGGTACTTCATCCTGCTGGTCGGCGGCGGGAACGACCTGTGGGCGACGCACTTCCATCTGTCGATCAACGCGATCACCTGGTTCGTCCGGATCGCCTTCTTCGTCGGACCGGTCATCGCCTTCATCGCCACCAAGCGGATCTGCATCGGTCTCCAGCGGCGCGACGCCGAGAAGGTGCTGCACGGCCGCGAGTCCGGTGTCATCAAGCGGCTGCCGCACGGTGAGTTCATCGAGGTCCACACCCCGCTGGACCAGGGTGACCTGCACAAGCTGACCGCGCACGAGCAGTACGAGCCCGCCGAGCTGGGCCCCGAGACCGACGAGAACGGGGTACGCCGCAAGGTGTCGCCCGTCGAGAAGCTCAGGGTCAAGCTGAGCAAGGGCTACTACGGCGAGAACAACCAGCTCCCCAAGCCCACCGCGGAGGAGTACAAGGAGATCACCAGCGGCCACGGCCACCACTGATCGCCCGGCCTGACACAGGTCGCCACCACCGAGGGCCCCGGCCCGGTCTCCCCAGGGAGCCGGCCGGGGCCCTCGGCGTGCCACCCGCGGTGTCCTACGCGCCCGCGCGTCCGCGTCCGCAGTACGGGCACTCTTCCACCAGGGCCCGGGTCCGCCGATAGGCTTGCGGCCGGGCCGTACGCCGTCACACCGTACGAGGCCCACGCAGCCGTCCCAGACACCCAGGAGCGAGCATGAGCGCTGTTACCCCTGTCGGAGGCGACACCGTGGCGGCCCGCACCTGGCCGGGCGTGCTGAACCCCCTGCTGCGCGGCGAGAACCTGACCACCGACGACACGGCGTGGGCCATGGACCGCATCATGGGCGGCGAGGCCACCGACGCGCAGATCGCCGGCTTCGCGGTCGCGCTGCGGGCGAAGGGCGAGACCGTCGAGGAGGTCTCGGGGCTGGTCCGCGCCATGTACACGCACGCCCACACCATCGAGGTGCCCGGCCGTACGGTCGACATCGTGGGCACCGGCGGCGATCTCGCCAAGACCGTCAACATCTCCACCATGTCCGCGATCGTCGTGGCGGGCACGGGCGCCAAGGTCGTCAAGCACGGCAACCGCGCCTCGTCCTCCGCGAGCGGTGCCTCGGACGTACTGGAGAAGCTCGGCGTCAATCTGGAGCTGACGCCGGAGCGGGTCGCCGAGGTCGCGGAGGAGGCTGGCATCACGTTCTGCTTCGCGGTCAAGTTCCACCCGGCGCTGCGGTACGCGGCCAAGGCGCGCAAGGAGCTGGGCGCGCAGACCACCTTCAACATCCTCGGCCCGCTCACCAACCCGGCCCGGGTCAGAGCCCAGGCGGTGGGCGTGGCGGATGTCCGGATGGCGCCCATCGTCGCGGGGGTCCTCGCCGAGCGGGGCAACTCGTCGCTGGTCTTCCGCGGTGACGACGGGCTCGACGAGCTGACCACCACCGCGACCTCCCGGGTGTGGACCGTGCGGGACGGCAAGGTGACCGAGCAGCCCTTCGACCCGCGCGACGTCGGCCTGGACCTGGTCCCGGTGGAGGCGCTGCGCGGCGCGGACGCCTCGTACAACGCCGATGTCGCGCGCCGGCTGCTGGCGGGCGAGACCGGTCCCGTACGGGACGCGGTGCTGCTCAACTCGGCGGCGGCGCTGGTGGCGCTGGACCTGACGGGCGAGCCGCTGGAGAGCCAGCTCGCGGCGGGGATCGCGCGCGCCGCGGAGGCGATCGACTCGGGCGCGGCGCGGGACGCGCTGGCCCGCTGGGTGGCGGCCAGCAACGCCTGACCGGGCGCCGGGGAGGGGCCGGGACGCGGAGCGCGCGTCCCGGCCCCCCTTTCTGACCCTGAGCGTGCCCGTCCCGTATCGCGGACAGCACTTGGGGGGTCCGTGCCGCCGTGCGATACTTTCGGCCAAGGTCATGAGTGACAGCGATTAAGGCCCCGGCTCGCTGTCCGGCAACCCTCCGTCCGTGGCGGGGTGCCCCGGGTGAAGACCAGGCCGTGGGCAGCGAGGTCCGCGGCAAGCGCGGACCCCTTCTCACCTTTGGGGTCCTGGTCCTCAAGGGAGCAGTCTCGTGAGCAAGCGAATGCGTTAGGGCTCTTACGCCCCTTCTTCAACACGCCTCCGTACGGTCTCCTCCGTGCGTCGAGGCAACATCCGCATCTGGCGCCACCTCTGTCATGCCGTCATGCTGTGACGGCGCCGTGTGGGTCCTTGAAGCTGTTCCGACTCTTCTCGCCGGGAGACAACGCCATGTCCGCACGCCCCAACGCCTCCTTCTCCGCTGCCACCACCTCCACCACCGCCTCCGCCGGGTCCGAGGACCCCGCCTGTGGAGCACCGCTTCCGGTGCTCGGCCGCGATGTGACCGTCCCGCTCGTCACCGGCGGCGAGGTCACGTACGCGGCCCTCGACTACGCCGCCAGCGCCCCGGCCCTCCAGCGGGTGTGGGACGACGTCGCCGCCTACGCCCCGTACTACGGAAGCGTCCACCGCGGCGCCGGCTACCTCTCGCAGCTCTCCACCGACCTCTTCGAGAACAGCCGCCGCACCGTCGCGGAGTTCCTCGGCTGCCGCGCCGACGACCAGGTGGTCTTCACCCGCTCGACCACCGACTCCCTCAACCTGCTGGCGGCCGCGCTGCCGGCCGGCTGCCAGGTCTTCGTCTTCGAGACCGAGCACCACGCCTCCCTGCTGCCCTGGCGTGACGCCCGGGTCACCTACCTCAACGCCCCGCGCACCCCGGCGGAGGCCGTCGCGACCCTGGAGCGGGCGCTGGCCGAGCGCGACCCGGGCGCCCCGGCGCTGGTCTGCGTGACGGGCGCGTCCAATGTGACCGGTGAGCTGTGGCCCGTACGGGAGCTGACCGCCGCCGCGCACGCCCACGGCGCCCGGATCGTCCTCGACGCCGCGCAGCTCGTCCCGCACCAGGCCGTGGACATCGCGGAGCTGGGCGTCGACTGGGTCGCCTTCTCCGGCCACAAGCTGTACGCGCCGTTCGGCTCCGGGGTCCTCGCGGGCCGCGCCGACTGGCTCCAGGACGCCGAGCCGTATCTCGCGGGCGGCGGCGCCAGCCGCAAGGTGGCGCGCCGCGCCGACGGCGGGGTGGACGTCGACTGGCACGCCACGGCCGCCCGCCACGAGGCCGGCTCGCCCAATGTCATCGGCGTCTACGCGATCGCCTCCGCCTGCCAGGCGCTCACCGAGGCGGGGTTCGACGCGCTGGCCGAGCGGGAGCAGCGGCTGGTCGCCGAGGTGCGCGCGGGACTGGCGACGGTGCCCGAGGTCCAGGTGCTCTCGCTCTTCGGCGACGACGCGCCGCGGGTCGGCGTCCTGTCGTTCGTGGTGGAGGGGTGGAACAGCTCGCACTTCGCCGCCGCGCTCTCCGCCGAGTACGGCATCGGCGTACGGGACGGTCTGTTCTGCGCGCACCCGCTGGTCAGGACGCTGCTGGGCAGCGACCCGCAGGACCCGGGGGAGTGCGGCGCCCCGGAGGCCGAGCCGGGCGAGCGCTCGCTCAACGCGATCCGGGTCAGCTTCGGCGCGGGGACGCCGGACGAGCACGTGGAGCGCTTCGTGCGCGCGGTACGGGAGCTGGTGAGCGACGGCGCGCGGTGGAACTACCGTACGGAGGAAGGCCGTTGCGTCCCGGACCGGGACGGCGCCGCCGCGTAGCCCCGTACGAAGCCTGCTTGAGAGGCGGTCTACGCGTCGAGTCCGATCGCGAAGGCCGCCTCCAGGTCGTGCTGGGAGTACGTACGGAACGCGACGTGCGTGTCCGTGGCCTCGACGCCGGCGATCTTGCTGATCCGGCCGGGGATCACATCCGCCAGGTCGTCGTGTTTGGCGACCCGGACCATGGCGATCAGGTCGTACTGCCCGGTCACCGAGAAGACCTCGCTGACGCTGTCCAGGGCGGAGATCGCCTCGGCGATCTCGGGGATACGGTCCACGCTGGTCTTGATGAGCACGATCGCGGTGATCACGGTTGGCGTTCTCCCTCGGTGGCCGCCGGCTGGGCCCCTCACTCTATCGGTACGCCCGTACCGCACCCAGGCGAGGAGAATGCCCGCTTCGAAGCCCGCGGCGGCGGGGGAGAGCCATGAGGCCGTAGGGTTGCCGGGTGCCGTCCGCGGTTCGACGCCGCATCGCGGGGCACCGCTTAGGGACGATGGAAAAGAAGAGCAAGGGGACGCCAACGATGGCAGCACTTCCGACGGTTCCGCAGCCCACGGCCTCCACCCGGTGGCGCTGTACCTTGTGCGGCAATCTGACCAGGTTCGATGTGACGCGCTCGTCCAAGGTCGTCGAGTACGTCCATCTGGACCTGGCCGGGGAGCCGACGGTCGAGGAGCGTGAGGTGGTCAGTGAGACCATCGAGTCGGTGCGCTGCCGCTGGTGCAACGCCGTGGATCAGATCGAGCTGGTGGACAGGCCGGGTGCCGGTTCCTGAGGGAGCCGCCCGTAAGGGGTGGATGGGGTGACGGATCGTGGAGCAGCCCGCGAGCGGTGCTGAGCCGGCCGGTGCGGCCGGCGGTGACGCCGCGGAGGCGCTCGACCGCCCGCTCCCCGACGGCGTACGACGCAGGGTCGTCGCGCTCGTCTCGGACGCCTTCGGCGGGCTGACCGTCACCGAGCTGCCCGCCCAGCTGCGGCAGTACGCGCGCTTCACTCCGAACAGGCGTGCGAAATTCGCGGGTAACGCGATGGCTGCCGCGCTGGAGAGCGACCCCCTGTTCCGGCAGCGCATCGGCGAGCGGATCGGCCAGGCCCAGCCGGAGCTGGCCGCCGCCCTGGAGTCCGGGTCGCCCCCCGCCGCCGCGGACCCCGTCGACGTGGCCGCCGCCGCATATGTGCTCAGACCGCCCGGATGGGTGAAACTGGTCGCCGCCGCCGGTGAGGAGGCGCAGCGCGCCGATGCCGAGCGGGCCGGTGAGGAGACCCGGCGTGAGCTGGAGCGGCTGCGCGCGGAGCTGTCCGCGGCCAGGTCGCAGACGAAGAGCGAGACGGAGCGGCTGCGCACGGAGCTGGACGCCGCGCGCAAGGAGGCCGAGGCGCTCCACCGTAAACTGCGCAGCGCGCTCAGCGATGTGAAGCGCGGCGACGCCGCCCTGCGCCGCGCGCACGCGGAGTCCGAGGCCCTCAGGACGGAGAGCGCGGCCCAGGTGTCGGCGGCGGAGAGCGAGACGCGCCGGATCAGGGCGCGGCTCGCGGAGGCGGAGTCCACCGTCGAGTCCAGCCGCCGGGCGGCGCGCGAGGGTCGCTCGGTCGAGGACATGCGGCTGCGGCTGCTGCTGGACACGGTGCTGGAGTCGGCGCAGGGACTGCGCCGCGAGCTGGCGCTGCCGCCCGCCGCCAGCCGGCCCGCCGACACGGTCGACGCGGTGGAGCCCGGCCGGATGTCACCCAAGGACGTGGCGGCCCGCGCGCTCTCCGACATGGATCCGGCACTGCTCGATCAGTTGCTCGCGCTGCCGCAGGCGCATCTGGTCGTGGACGGCTACAACGTGACCAAGACCGGTTATCCCACGATGCCGCTGGAGAAGCAGCGGCTGCGGCTGCTGGGCGGGCTCGCCATGCTCGCCGCGCAGACGGGCGCCGAGGTGACCTGTGTCTTCGACGGCGCGGAGCTGGCCGCGCCGGTGCTGCTCGCGCCGCCGCGCGGGGTGCGGGTGCTCTTCTCCAAGCCGGGGGTGACCGCGGACGAGCTGATCCGCCAGCTCGTCAGGGCGGAGCCGCCGGGCCGCCCCGTGGTGGTGGTCTCCACCGACCGTGAGGTCGCGGACGGGGTCGCGCGCGCCGGTGCCCGGCCCGTCGCCTCCGCCCTGCTGCTGAAGCGGCTTTCCCGCGTCTGAGGGGTGACCGGTCCGGTCGGGCGGCCTATGGTCAACTGTGGTGGTGAATGACCGAATTGGTCGGTGCTTGCGCGGGCATGATGTCAAATGTCTGCTACTGCATGTGTATTGCCGATCTGCTGTCTGTTGGCCTCTGTAAAGAATGTGCTTCGTGACGGAGTTTTTCCTTACAAGGATTTGAACTGATCACGAGGAGGTCACTAGGGTCATGCCTCGAACCTTCGCGCGGTTGATCACCCATCCGGGGTGGCAGTGAAGGAACCGCCGTTTTCGCGCAGTTCGGCCCAGTTCGCGGGGGAGCCGTGCGCGCGGAGCCGGGACTGACGTCCCCCACCCGAGGACCGGCAGGCGGCTGAGGAAGAAGGAGCTCGCCTCCGTGGCGTCCCACCGTCGTCCCAAGCCCCCGAGCCGTACCCGGGTGACCGTTCTCACCGCGACCGCCGCCGCCGCTGTCGCCCTGAGCGCCCAGGCCGCCAACGCCGCGCCGACGCCGAGCAAGGCGGACGTCAAGGAGAAGGTCGACAAGCTCTACGAGGACGCGGAGCGGGCCACCGAGAAGGCCAGCGGCGCCGAAGAGGCGCAGAAGAAGCTGGAGAAGCAGGTCGGCGCCATCCAGGACAAGGTCGCCCGCGGCCAGGACGAGCTCAACCAGATGCGCGACGGCCTCGGTCTGATGGCCAGCAGCCAGTACCGCACCGGCGGCATCGACCCCGCGCTCCAGCTCTTCCTCTCCTCGGACCCGGACAGCTACCTGGAGAAGGCGGGCACGCTCGACCAGATCAGCTCCAAGCAGGCCGAGTCGCTCCGGCAGATCCAGGACAAGCAGCGGACCCTCGCGCAGCAGCGCAAGGAGGCCCAGGGCAAGGTCAAGGACCTCGCGGAGACCCGCACGGTGCTCACCGCGAAGAAGAAGGAAGTCCAGACCAAGCTCAGCGCCGCGCAGAAGCTGCTCAACACGCTCACCGAGAAGGAGCGCGCCGAGCTGGTCAAGGCCGACGAGGAGCGCGCCAGCCGGGGCAGCGGCAGCGGCGGCGGTTCGTCCGCCCGCACCGACCTCGGGGACGCCCCCGCCTCCTCGTCGCGCGCGGCCGCCGCGTTCGCCGCCGCGCAGGGCAAGATCGGCACACCGTACGTCTACGGCGCCTCCGGGCCCGGCTCGTTCGACTGCTCCGGGCTCACCTCCTGGGCGTACGCGCAGGCCGGCGTCTCCATACCCCGGACCTCCGAGGCCCAGGCCAACGCCGGTACGCGGCTCTCGCAGGGCCAGCTCCAGAAGGGCGACCTGGTCATCTTCTACGGCGACCTGCACCACGTCGGCTTCTACGCGGGCAACGGCCAGGTGCTGCACGCTCCCAAGCCGGGCGCCAGCGTCCGCTACGAGGCCATCGGGAACATGCCGTTCCAGTTCGGTGTCCGCATCGGCTGACCGCGGGGAGCCCGGCACCCTGAGGGCTTGCGTGCCTGAGGGTCCGACCGCCTGAGGGTCCGACCGGTCATCTCCGGCTCGACACCCGCCCATTCGGGCGAATTCCCACCGCATACGCTGACACCCGCGCCCCGCCGATGACCTTGAGGTCTACGGCGGGGCGTCACTTTGTGTGCCCGGGGCGGTCGTTGGCCGCTCCGTGATCGCCCGGCTACTGTCTGCTCCGCGCAGCACCGGCCAGCGGTCCGCCCACCGGGCGGCAGGGCTGCGCCAGCGCGTACAGCGGAAGGGAGTTCGGCTTCCCGTGGTGTCCCATCGCCGTCCCTCACAGTCCGGCCAGTCTGCTCTGCGTTCCGGCACCCGCGGCAGCGCCGTCGCCGCCGTGTCCCTCGCGGCGGCCACGACGGCGGTGGCGCTCGGCGCCGCCCCGGCGGGTGCCGACCCGCAGGCGACGCCCGAGGCGACCCGGGCCCAGGTCGACCGGCTCTTCGAGCAGGCCGAGCGGGCCACCGAGTCGTACAACAAGGCGGGCGAACGCGTCACCGAGCTGCGGACGCTGCTCGACTCGGCGCAGGACCGGGCGGCTCGCGGCCAGGAGCGCGTCAACACGATGCGCGGCGCGCTCGGTTCGCTCGCCGGCGCCCAGTACCGCTCGGGCGGCGTCGACCCCGCCCTGGCCCTGCTGCTCTCCTCCGACCCGGACGGCTATCTGGAGAAGGCCGCCGTCCTCGACCGGGTCGGCGCCCGCCAGTCCGGCGCCCTGAAGGAACTCGGGCTGGCCCAGCGGAGCCTCGGGCAGGTGCGCAGCGAGGCCGCCCGCGACCTCGCCGAGCTGGAGCGCAGCCGGGCCGCCGTCGCCCGCCACAAGCGCACGGTCGAGGGCCGCCTCGCCGAGGCGCGCCGGCTGCTCAACACCCTGACCGAGGCCGACCGCGCCTCCTACGACCGGGCCTCCCGCTCCGACCGCGGTGAGCTGCCCGGCGCGCTCTCCGGCCCCGGCGCGCCCCCCTCCGCGCGGGCCGCCGCGGCGGTCCAGGCCGCCCAGCGCGCCGTCGGCCGGCCCTACATGTGGGGCGCCAACGGGCCCTCGGGCTTCGACTGTTCGGGGCTCACACAGTGGGCGTACGCCCAGGCAGGGGTCGGACTGCCGCGCACCTCCCAGGCGCAGCGGTCCGCGGGGGCGCGGGTGCCGCTCTCCCAGGCACGCCCCGGCGACCTGGTGGCGTACCGCGACGACGCCAGCCACATCGGCATGTACGTGGGCAACGGCCAGGTGATCCACGCCCCGTACCCCGGCGCCTCCGTGCGCTACGACCCGGTCGGCATGCTGCCGGTCTCCTCGATCACCCGGGTCTGACGTCCCACGGGCTGTGGGGGCGCGGGTGCCGGGCCCGTACGATCGGCGGCGTGGCAGGCCCGGGACGTGACGACGACGGCGCGCCCCGCGGCGGGGTCGGGCGGCGCGCCGTCCTGCCGCTGCTGGCCGGGCTGCTCCTCGCCCCCGGCTGCACGGCTCCGGCGCGCGACCCTGCCGGGGCCGGCGCGTCCGGCGCCCCCGGATCGTCCGACGCCCCCGATGCCTCCGGCGCGTCCGGCGACCCGGCGGCCGACGGGATCCGCCGGACCCTGGAGCGCCGGGCCGCCGCCCTCCTGGACCGTGACGCGGCCGGTCACCTGGCCGCCTTCGATCCCGCCGCGCGGGGCGCGGCGCGCGCCGAGTTCGGGAACCTCGCCGCCGTGCCCCTCGCCTCCTGGGCGTACCACCTCACCGGGGTACGGCGCTCCGGCGGCCGGGCGGCCGTCCGGGCCGAGCTGCGCTACGGGCTCACCGGCCATGACGCGGCGCCCGTCGCCACGCCCCGCGCGCTGGAGCTGACCGAGCGCGCCGGCCGCTGGTACGTGCGCGCCGACCGGCCGGGCGACGGGGCGGGCGCCCAGCTCTGGGAGCAGGGCGCGGTACGGGCCGTACGCGGCGCCCACGGCCTGGTTCTCGGCACCGGGCCCGACGAGGCGCGGCTGCGGGACGTCGCGGCCGCCGCCGACCGCGCCGTACCGGCCGTCGAGGCCGCTTGGCCGGGCCGCTGGGCGCGCCGGGTGCTGGTGCTGGTGCCGGAGGACCTGACGGCCGTGGGAGGGCTCCTGGGGGCGCCCGCCGCCGGTTACCGGGGCATCGCCGCCGTCACCACCGGCGAGACCGGCCGCCGTGGCGCCGCGCCCGCCGACCGGATCGTCGTCAACCCGGAGGCGTACGGGCAGCTCTCGGCCCACGGCAGGGAGATCGTGCTGACCCACGAGACCACCCACGTCGCGACCAGGACCGCCACCTCGGCCGCCACCCCGTCCTGGCTCTCCGAGGGGTTCGCGGACTGGGTCGCGTACCGGGGCACGGAGCTGACCGCCGGGCAGATCGCCCCCGAACTCCGGCGGGCCGTACGCCGCGGCGAGGTGCCCGGCGCGCTCCCCGCCGACGCGGACTTCGCGTTCGGCGCGGACCCGGCCCCGCTGGCCCGCGCGTACGAGGGCGGCCGGCTGGCGTGCGAGCTGATCGCCGCGCGGTGGGGCGAGGAGCGGCTGACCGCCTTCTACCGCGCCGTCGGCGCCCACCCGGGCCGCGCCGGCGCCGTCCGGAAGGCCGCGCGTGACGTCCTGTCCACCACGCCGGAGAGTCTCACGGAGCGGTGGCGCGATCATGTGCGGCGGAGCCTGCGCTGACCCCTCGCGCCGCCGCGGCGCGCCGGGGCCCGGAGACCGTCTCCCGCCACAGCCGGCGGCAGGCGGTCAGCGTCGCCGCGACGAGCAGGCCGTTCCGTACGAACAGCAGCGCCACGCCGAGCGCGTCCCCGGCCACGACATGGCCGAATCCCAGCGGGAATTCGAGCAGCGTCACCCCCGTGGCGGCCACCACCAGCACCGCGGGCGCGGTCATCCGGCTCGCCCGCAGTGTCAGACAGGCGGCGGCGAGCCCGACCAGCCAGAGCAGGTACTGCGGACTGATCACCCGGCTCGTGGTGGTGAAGAGCAGCACCGCCGTGAACGCCGCGTCGAAGGCCGTACCGGCCGGATACGGCGCACGGGCCCGCAGCCGCCACACCAGCAGCCAGCCGAGGGCGAGCACGGAGAGCGCCAGCGCCACGGAGCTGACCAGCGGCACGTACGGGCCGACGAACTCCACCGAGCCGTAACTGAGTTGTACGCCGCCCTCCCAGCCGAAATGCCGCCACACCTGGAACACCAGCGCGCCCAGCGACTCCACCTCCGTGCCCCGCTCCCGCTGGAAGGTCAGGAACGCCAGCGCGCCGGGGAGCGCCGCACACGCGAGCGCGGTCAGCAGCGCCGCCGTCACCACCGCGCCCGTCCAGGCCCGGCGGGTCACCCGGCCCGGCGGGGTCCCCACCAGCAGCAGCACCGGCCACACCTTCAGCAGCGCGCCGCACGCCGCGAGCGCCCCCATCAGCCTCGGCCGCCCCGCCCCGGCGAGCAGCGCCGCCACCGCCACCGCCGTCACCATCACGTCGTACCGCGCGTACGCGGTCGGCCCCAGCAGCGGCACGCCCGCCACCCACACCCACGCGCCGCGCGCCGACCGGCCGGGGCCCGTGGCCGCGCGCAGCAGCAGCCCGAGAACGGCCGCGTCGCAGAGACACGCCAGCACGAAGAAGGCCGACGCGTAGCCGAGGAACGGCAGTACGGCGGGGGAGAGGACCGCCAGCGCCGCCCCGGGCGGATACTGCCAGGTCACGTCCGACAGCGGATAGGTGCCGGATCTCAGCACCTCGTACCAGCCCCGGTAGATCACCGAGACGTCACTGGTGACGTCGGGGCCCGGCACGGTGAGGACCTTGAACACACAGAGCAGCAGCACCGCCCTGGTGAGGGTCCACACCGCGACCGTGGCCCGTGTGTGGTGCGCGCCCGTCATGACCGCCCTTCCAGCCCTTACAGCCCCTGGCAGAAGCCGGCCATTCATCCGGTTCGTCCGGATTGCGAAGGCCGGTCCACGCCATGATGCCGGTCCCGGCCGGCTCCGGCCCGTGAGGCGTGGCCGCGGCGCGGCCCGGTACTGTCGGCGGCGATGCACAAGACATTGATCGTGACCAATGACTTTCCGCCCAGGCCGGGCGGCATCCAGGCGTTCCTGCACAACATGGCGCTGCGCCTGGACCCCGAACAGCTCGTCGTCTACGCGTCCACCTGGAAGCGGGGGCGCGAGGGCGTCGAGGCCACCGACGCCTTCGACGCGGAGCAGCCGTTCCTCGTCGTACGCGACCGTACGACGATGCTGCTGCCGACCCCGCGCGTCACCCGCAGGGCCGTCGGGCTGCTGCGCGAGCACGGCTGCGCGTCGGTCTGGTTCGGCGCGGCGGCCCCGCTCGGACTGATGGCGCCCGCGCTGCGCCGGGCGGGCGCGCGGCGCCTCGTCGCCACCACGCACGGCCACGAGGCGGGCTGGGCACAACTGCCCGCCTCCCGCCAACTGCTGCGCCGCATCGGGGAGTCCACCGACACGATCACCTACCTGGGCGACTACACCCGGTCGCGGATCGCGCCCGCGCTCACCCCCGGGGCCGCCGCGCGGATGCGGCAACTCCCGCCGGGCGTCGACGAGAAGACCTTCCACCCGGACTCGGGCGGCGCGGCGGTGCGCGCCGCGCTCGGGCTCACGGACCGGCCCGTCGTCGTCTGCGTCTCCCGGCTGGTGCCGCGCAAGGGCCAGGACACGCTGATCCTCGCCATGCCCGCGATCCTGGCGCGGGTGCCGGACGCGGTCCTGCTGATCGTGGGCGGCGGCCCCTACGAGGCCGAACTGCGGAAGCTGGCCGGGACCACGGGGGTCGCCGCCTCCGTACGCTTCACCGGCGCCGTCCCCTGGGCGGAGCTGCCGGCCCACTTCGGCGCGGGCGACGTCTTCGCGATGCCCTGCCGCACCCGGCGCGGCGGACTCGACGTGGAGGGCCTGGGCATCGTCTACCTGGAGGCGTCGGCGACGGGCCTCCCGGTGGTCGCGGGCGACTCTGGCGGCGCGCCCGACGCTGTGCTGGACGGCGAGACGGGCTGGGTGGTCCACGGCGGCCCGCCGGAGCTCGCCGCCCGGGAGTCCGCCGACCGGATCGTCGCCCTGCTCCAGGACCCGGAACTGCGTCGCCGGATGGGCGAGCGCGGCCGGGCCTGGGTGGAGGAACGCTGGCGCTGGGACCTCCTGGCGGAACGCCTGCGCCGGCTGCTCTGAGGCCGCGGAACACCTGCGCCGGCTGATCCGGCGCCGCCGGGCACGGGGCGTTCCCCGTACGAGGGGAGCGCCCGGGCGCCCCCGTCAGCCCTGGTAGATCGCCTCGATCTCGTCCGCGAAGTCCTTCGCCACCACGTTCCGCTTCAGCTTCAGCGACGGCGTGATGTGTCCCGCGTCCTCCGTGAACTGCGCGGTCAGCACCCGGAACTTACGGACCGACTCCGCCTTCGAGACCGCCGCGTTGCCCTCGTCCACCGCGCGCTGCACCTCCGCCAGCAGCTCCGGGTCGAGGCGCAGCGTCGCCGCGGTCGAGGCGGCCGGTTTGCCGTGCTCCTTCGCCCAGCGGCCGAGGAACTCCTCGTCCAGGGTGATCAGCGCGCCCACGAACGGGCGGCCGTCGCCGACGACCATGCACTCCGCCACCAGCGCGTGCGCCCTGATGCGGTCCTCGATCACCGCGGGCGCGACGTTCTTGCCGCCCGCCGTGACCAGGATCTCCTTCTTCCGGCCGGTGATCGTGAGGTAGCCGTCCTCGTCGAGCGTGCCGATGTCGCCGGTGTGGAACCAGCCGTCGGCCAGCGCCTCCGCCGTCGCCTCCGGGTTGTTCCAGTACCCCGAGAACAGGTGGTCGCCGTGGAGCAGCACCTCGCCGTCGTCCGCGATCCGGATGACCGTGCCCGGCATCGGCTGGCCGACCGTGCCGATCTTCTGCCGGTCCCACGGGTTGAACGACGTCGCCGCGCAGGACTCCGTCAGGCCGTACCCCTCCAGCACCGTGAAGCCGATGCCGCGGTAGAAGTGGCCCAGCCGCTCGCCCAACGCGGCGCCGCCGGAGATGGCGTGCTCGGCGCGCCCGCCGAGCACCGCGCGCAGCTTGCGGTAGACGAGCCGGTCGAAGACCGTGTGGCGGATCCGGAGCCCAAGCGACGGGCCCCGCGGGGTGGAGAGCGCGCGGCTGTACGCGATCGCCGTGTGCGCCGCCCGGTCGAAGATCCGGCCCTTGCCGTCCGCCTGCGCCTTGGCGCGCGCCCCGTTGTAGACCTTCTCGAAGACGCGCGGGACCCCGAGGATCAGCGTCGGCTGGAACGAGGCCAGTTCGTCGGTGAGGTTCTTGATGTCCGGTACGCAGCCGAGCTTGACCGGCGCCATCACGGCCGCCACCTCGATCAGCCGCCCGAAGACATGGGCGGCGGGGAGGAAGAGCAGGATGGAGCACTCGCTGGTGCGGAAGAGGGGTTTGAGGCGTTCCACCGCGTTGCCGGCCTCCGCGAAGAAGGCGCGGTGCGTCAGCAGACACCCCTTGGGGCGTCCCGTGGTGCCCGAGGTGTAGACGATCGTCGCCGGGTCGTCGGCCTTCGCGCTCGCGGCCCGTTCGTCGACCGTCGCGTCCGGGATCTCGGCGCCCGCGTCCGTCAGCCGCGCCACCGCGCCCTCGCCGGGCGTTTCCGCGTCGAGCTGCCAGACGTCGCGCAGACCGGGCAGCCGGCCGCGTACGGACTCGACCGTCGCCACGTGCTCGCCGCTCTCCACGATGGCCGCGACCGCGCCCGAGTCACCGAGGATCCACTGCACCTGCTCGGCCGAACTGGTCTCGTACACCGGGACGGTGACCGCGCCCGCGGTCCAGATCGCGAAGTCGAACTGCACCCACTCGTAGCGGGTGCGCGACATCAGGGCGACCCGGTCGCCCGGCCGGACGCCCGCCGCGATCAGCCCCTTCGCGACCGTCCGCACCTCCGCGAGGAACTGGGTGGCGGTGACATCGGTCCAGGTCCCCGCCACCTTGCGGCCCATCACCGCGACATCGGGGTACTGAGCGGCATTGCGGCGGATGAGATCCGTCAGATTGCCGTCCGAGGGGACCTCGTACAGGGCCGGAAGGCCGAACTCGCGCAAGACTGCTGCTCCTCATCGGGCGTCGGCGCCACGGCGTCGTGCGTGCCGGCCGCGGTCCAAGATCGGGCAGGTGCTCGACGGGGCGAGCACGACTGGACTGCCCGGACGTTACCCACCGGTACTTCGCACCGGTAGAGGGGCCCGGCCAGATGTTCCGTGCGTCACATCGTCTTTGACGGTACTTCGCGCACATTAGTCCACCCCTCTCGTACCGCGAAAGTAACCGCAGGTAGGACACCGTCCGGAGGTGGCCCCCACCACTGAGGGCGGCGCTCCCGGCGCACTCCTCTAGGCTGATCGTCCATGGTGGGTATGCGGGTCAACGTGGTCAGCGACGTACACGGGAACGCGAAGGACCTCGCGCGGGCCGGGGATGGCGCCGACGCGCTCCTCGTCCTTGGTGACCTGGTCCTTTTCCTGGACTACGCGGATCACTCGCGCGGCATCTTCCCCGACCTCTTCGGCGTCGCCAACGCCGACCGGATCGTGGAGCTGCGCACCGCCCGGCGCTTCGACGAGGCCAGGGAGTTCGGCCGCGCGCTGTGGGCCGGGCTCGAACTCGACCAGGAGACCGCGATCCAGCAGGCCGTGCGGCGTCAGTACGCCGAGCTGTTCGCCGTCCTCCCCGATCCGACGTACGCCACCTACGGCAACGTCGACATCCCGTCCCTCTGGCCCGAGTACGCGCGCCCCGGCGTCACCGTGCTCGACGGCGAACGCGTCGAACTCGGCGGCCGGGTCTTCGGCTTCGTCGGCGGCGGACTGCGCACCCCCATGCGCACGCCGTACGAGATCTCCGACGAGGAGTACGCCGCCAAGGTCGAGGCGCTCGGCGAGGTCGACGTCCTCTGCTCGCACATCCCGCCCGAGGTGCCCGAGCTGACGTACGACACCGTCGCCCGCCGCTTCGAGCGCGGCAGCCGCGCCCTGCTGGACGCCATCCACCGGACCCGGCCCCGGTACGCCCTCTTCGGCCATGTCCACCAGCCGCTCGCCCGCAGGATGCGTGTGGGGGCCACCGAGTGCGTGAACGTGGGGCACTTCGCGTCGGCCGGGCGGCCGTGGACCATGGAATGGTGACCGCCGCACTCGCGATAGCCTGCACACCACAGACCCAGAAGCCGGAACAGCACCGGCACCGGAGGAACACGGCGATGGCGGAACACACCAGTTCGAGCATCACGATCGAGGCGGCACCGGCCGACGTCATGGGCGTGATCGCCGACTTCGCCCGCTACCCCGACTGGACCGGCGAGGTGAAGCAGGCCGAGGTGCTGACCACCGACGACCGGGGCCGCGCCGAGCAGGTCAGGCTGGTGCTGGACGCCGGCGCCATCAAGGACGACCACACCCTCGCCTACACCTGGACCGGCGACAACGAGGTCAGCTGGACCCTCGTCAAGTCCCAGATGCTGCGCGCCCTCGACGGCTCCTACCTGCTCCGGCCCGTCGCCGGCGGCCACACCGAGGTCACCTACCGGCTGACCGTCGACGTCAAGATCCCCATGCTCGGCATGATCAAGCGCAAGGCCGAGAAGGTCATCATCGACCGCGCCCTCGACGGCCTGAAGAAGCGCGTCGAAGCCGGCCCGGCGGCCTGACGTCCGATGCGTACGGTCCTCGTCACCGGTCCCGGCGGCGCGGGCCGTACCACCGTCGCCGCCGCCACCGCGCTCGCCACCGCCCGCCGCGGCGGCCGGGTCCTGCTGCTCTCCGCCGACCCCCTCGACGACCTGCTCGGCACGGACCCGGGCGCCCTGGGCCCGGACCCCGCCCCGGTGGGACCCGACGGACTGTGGGCCGCCCGCGTCGACGCCGCCGCACACTTCCGTACGGAGACCCTCGCCCTCCAGGAGCGTCTCGCCGCCGGACTGGACCTGCTCGGCGCCCGCCCGCTCGCCGGCGAGGAACTCACCCCGCTGCCGGGCAGCGACCAGTCCGCCCTGCTCCAGGCCCTGCGCCGGGCCGCCGCCGGTGACTGGGACACCCTCGTCGTCGACCTGCCGCCGCTGCGCGAGGCCCTCGCCCTGCTCGCCCTGCCCGAACAGCTCCGCCGCTACCTGAGCCGGCTGCTGCCCCAGGAACGCCAGGCCGCCCGCGCGCTGCGCCCGATGATGGCCCAGCTCGCCGGGATACCCATGCCCGCGCAGTGGCTGTACGAGACCGCCGCCCGCTGGGACGCCGAACTCGCCGCCGTACAGCGGCTGATCGAGGACCCCGCGACGACCGTACGGCTGGTCGCCGAGCCGGGGCCCGCCGCGGCGCGGGCGCTGCGCACGGCCCGCACCGGGCTCGCCCTCCACGGGCTGCGCGCCGACACCTCCGTACCCAACCGCCTGCTGCCGCCGGATCCCGCCGACCCCTGGCTCGCGACGCTCGTCGCCCAGCAGCGCAAGTACCTGGCCGAATGGCCGGCCGACCGGCAGCCGGTCGGCCACCTCGGCCGCGATCCGCACGGGCTCGACGACCTCGCCTCGCTCGACGCGGCGCCCGCGGCCGCCGGGGAGGCCGGGACCGGAGGAACGCTGGCGGTCGCGCCGGCCGGACCGGAGACCGCCGGGATCTCCTGGCCGGTCGAGGACCGGCTCGCCGAGGAGAACCTGCTGGTCTGGCGCATCCCGCTGCCCGGCGCGGTCAAGAGCGAACTGAACCTGGTCCGCAAGGACGACGAACTCCTGCTGACCGTCGGCCCGTTCCGGAGAATCGTTCCCCTGCCGTCCGCGCTGCGCCGCTGCACCGTCACCGGAGCCGCCCTCACGGACGGGGAGCTGAGGGTGAGATTCACCCCCGACCCCGCTCTGTGGCCGCGCGGACACTGAAGGACGTACTTCCGTTCGGGTACCGTCGAAGGTACGAACCCTTCCGCTGCCCATGGCGGAAGGCTCCGTCCCTGACGCAGGAGTACGCCATGAGCGACGCCACCGAGCGCCCCGCCGCCGACTCGGACGCCTGGGCCACGGCATGTGCCGAAGACCTGGAAGCGGAGAAGGCGCGCCGCCGGGCCCTGTACGGCCCCCCGCCGGGATCCGCCGCCGACGAGCTGCGCAAGCTGGTCGACGCCGTCGCCGACAAGGTCTCCGCGCTCCAGAGCCCACTGCTCGGCACGGTCGCGCAGGGCGCCGTGCAGCAGTTCATCCACCAGGCGCGGCAGGCCGTCGAGCCGGTCATCGAGCGCAACCCCGGGGTCTTCGACCACCTCGCCGCCGCGGGCGGCGAACTGCTCGCCGCGTACCGCTCGGCCGTCGAGGGCCAGGAAGCCCGCTGGACCCAGGGGCAGTCGGCCGCGTCCGCCCCGTCCTCCCCGGCTGCCCCCTCGGACCCGTCGGCCCCGTCGTCCGGGGAAGCGGACGCGGTCCGGCCGGACACCGTACGGCCGGACACGAAGAAGTCCGACGACCCCAGCGACCCCCGCGACGAGAAGCCCGGTCCCGACGGCCGTATCGACCTGGACTGACCGTTCGGGCACGTGCCCTCGGGTACGGTTGGCCCTAGCGGGGCTCGACCGAAAACTGAGGGACACATGGGACTCACCATCGGCGTCGACATCGGCGGCACGAAGATCGCGGCCGGCGTGGTCGACGAAGAGGGCACCATCCTGGAGACGCACAAGGTGCCCACTCCGCGGACCGCCGAAGGCATCGTCGACGCCATCTGCACGGCTGTCTCCGGCGCCGGAGAGGGGCAGCAGATCGAGGCCGTCGGCATCGGTGCCGCCGGCTACGTCGACGACAAGCGCGCCACCGTCCTCTTCGCGCCGAACATCAACTGGCGCCACGAGCCGCTCAAGGACAAGGTCGAGCAGCGGGTCGGGCTCCCGGTCGTCGTGGAGAACGACGCCAACGCGGCGGCCTGGGGCGAATACCGCTTCGGCGCGGGCCAGGGCCACGAGGACGTCATCTGCATCACGCTCGGCACCGGGCTCGGCGGCGGCATCATCATCGGCAACAAGCTGCGCCGCGGACGCTTCGGTGTGGCCGCCGAGTTCGGGCACATCCGGGTCGTCCCCGACGGCCTGCTGTGCGGCTGCGGCAGCCAGGGCTGCTGGGAGCAGTACGCGTCGGGCCGCGCCCTCGTCCGGTACGCCCGGCAGCGCGCCAACGCGACACCCGAGAACGCGGAGTTGCTGCTCGGCCTCGGCGACGGCACCACCGAGGGCATCGAGGGCCGGCACATCAGCGCGGCGGCCCGGGCCGGCGACCCGGTGGCCATCGACTCCTTCCGCGAGCTGGCCCGTTGGGCGGGCGCGGGCCTGGCCGATCTGGCCTCGCTCTTCGACCCGTCCGCGTTCATCGTCGGCGGCGGTGTCTCCGACGAGGGCGAACTGGTCCTCGACCCGATCCGCAAGTCGTTCCGGCGCTGGCTGATCGGCGGCGAGTGGCGGCCGCACGCCCAGGTCCTGGCGGCCCAACTGGGCGGCGAGGCAGGGCTGGTGGGCGCGGCGGACCTGGCCCGGCAGGGCTGACCCGCACCCGCCTCCCGGACGACCGACGCCATCCGCGCCCGCCGCACCCCGCAGGGGGTACGGCGGGCGCGGTGCCGTACGGGTGCCGTACGAGCCGTACGGGCGCGGGCGGCCCGTGCCCGTACCGGTGGCCGGACGCGCGTAGTGTCGGCCCGTACGGGCAGCGGGGCACCCGTATCGTCTACGGCATGGCGACGCTTCCGCCCCTGCCCCCGTTGCCCGACTCCCGTACCGAGCCGGACGGTTCGGCCGTGATCCGGGTGCTCAGCTACAACATCCGCTCGATGCGCGACGACCGCGCGGCGCTGGCGCGGGTGATCACCGCCTGCGCGCCCGATCTGCTCCTCGTCCAGGAGGCACCGCGCTTCTTCCGCTGGCGCAAGCGGGCCGCCTGGCTGGCCGCGCACACCGGCCTCGTGGTGCTCGGCGGCGGCGCCCCCGCGACGGGCCCGCTGCTCCTGTGCTCGCTGCGCGTCGCGGTCGAACACACCGAGGACGTCCTGCTGCCGCACACCCCCGGTCTGCACCGGCGGGGCTTCGCGACGGCGGTGGTACGGGTCGGGCGCGCCCGCCTCGCGGTGCTGAGCTGCCATCTCAGCCTCCAGGCCGCCGAGCGGTACGCGCAGGCGGGGATGGTGCTCGACCGGGTGGCGGCGATGGACGCCCCGCACACGGTCGTGGCGGGCGACCTCAACGACCGGCCCGACGGCCGCGGTTTCCGGCTGCTGGCGGGGAAGCTCCAGGACTGCCGGGCGGTCCGCCCGTGGGGCGACGAGTACACCTCCACCCCGGAGCGTCCGCATCAGCGCATCGACGCGGTCTTCGCCACCGGGGGCGTCGAGGTCCTCGGCTGCGGGGTGCCGCGGGGGCTGCCCGGCGTCACCGAGACGGATCTGAGGGCGGCCACGGACCATCTGCCCGTGCTGGCCGCCCTGCGCGTCCCGGCGGGGTGAGCGCCCCGGGGCGGCGAACGCGTCAGACGACCGCGCCGCGGCCCGGGTCGTCGCTCTCGTCGTCGTCCGGGTCCATCCTCGCCACCAGCGTCGCGAACCCGCCCAGGAAGCCGCCGATGCAGATCGTGGTCAGCCACCAGGTCATGTCCCAGCTCAGCAGGACCGCGATCAGCATCAGCACCGGCCCGCCGATCACGGCGAGCCAGGCGAATCTGGCCGTGACGTCGGACTCGGGGAGCGGGGGCGGCTCCGGCGGGACGAAGTGGCCCTCGTCGTCGCTGTCCCCGTCACCGTCCTCCGGTTCCGCGAGCCGGTAGTCGCGGGGACCGCCGCCGGGGACCGCTATGCCCGGGCCGCCGACGCCGGGTGCGAAGGTGATCGAGCTGCCCAGGGCGGGCTTGTCGGCCACCGGCTCGTCGGCACCGTCGGCCGCCGCCCGCTCCCCGGCCGCGCCCTCGCCGGCCTTCCCGGCGGCCGGGGCCGTGCCTGATGCCGTACCCGTACCCGTACCCGTGGCCGAGCCCGGCCCCGTACCTGTGGTCGAGCCCGTGCCCGTGCCTGTGGTCGAGCCCGTGCCCGTGCCGGAGCCCGAGTCCGTGCCTGCCTCCGGGGTGCCCGCCCCGCTCGGTGCCGCCGGGGGCCTCAGCGGCCCCGGAGGCTCCGGCACCGCCTCCGTCCGAGGGTCCTTACCGTTCCGCTCGCCCTCCAGCAGAGCCAGGTCCTCGACCGACTTGAACGGCTTCGCGCCCGGCGGGTCCGCCGGCTCCTCCCCGTACCCGGCGACGATCGCGGCCCAGGCCGCCTCCTCGTCGATCGGCTGCGGTTCGCGGTTCGCGTCATGCTCAGCCACCGGTGGTGCTCCCCTTCTTCCCGACAGTCGGAGCGAGCCGGCCGATGAACGCGTGACTCTCCTCGAAAATCCGCTCCGCGTCATAGTCCAACGTCGCGACGTGGTAGCTCTGTTCCAGCAGAACCTCACGGACATCCGTCGAGGAGACCCGGCCGAGGATCCTGGCCGAGTCGGCCGGCGGCACCACATGGTCCACCGCGCTGTGCAGCAGCAACAGCGGCTGGTTGACCTGGGGCAGCGACGCGTCCACCAGCCGGAAGAAATTCCGCAGCGAGTGCGCGCAGTGCAGCGGCACCCGGTCGTAGCCGACCTCCGCGCCGCCCTCCTTGGCGATGTCGCTCGTCAGCCCCTTGGTGGTGGCCACGAAGTGGCGGAGGACCGGCAGCGCGTACGCCGCCGCCCCGTGCACCTTGATCCCCGGATTGACCACGACGACCCCGCTGACCGACCGCCCGTGGAGCGCGGCCAGCCGCAGTGCCAGCGCCCCGCCCATCGACAACCCCAGCACGAAGACCCGCTCGCACCGCTCCAGCAGCTCCCGCAGCGCCCGGTCCACCTCCGCGTACCAGTCCTGCCAGCCGGTGAGCCGCATGTCCTGCCAGCGCGTGCCGTGCCCGGGCAGCAGGGGGAGGGACACGGTCAGCCCGTGCCCGGCCAGGTACTCGGCCCAGGGACGCAGTGACTGGGGGGAACCGGTGAATCCGTGACAGAGGAGGACGCCGACCTCGCCGCCCTCATGGCGGTACGGCTCGGCTCCAGGAAGGACCGGCACCAAGGTCTCCTGTTCGTGAGGCTCGGAAGATGTACTTCACCGTACGCGACCGGACCGACACCGACCAGGTCCGTCCGGCCCTTCCGGAGTCCGTCCGGTGCCCGTGGAGAGGGGAGCGCGGGCACCCCAGGGGTTAAGGTCGGTCCACAGCACACAGGAGGAATTCGAGTTGATCTACGGCGCAGTGAAGGTCTCCGTCGGAGGGCCGCTGAAGCTCGCCTTCAGGCCCTGGGTGGAGGGACTTGAGAATGTTCCCGCCGAGGGGCCGGCGATCCTCGCGAGCAACCACCTCTCCTTTTCGGACTCGTTCTTCCTCCCGGCGGTGCTCGACCGCAAGGTCACCTTCATCGCGAAGGCGGAGTACTTCACCTCGCCCGGTGTGAAGGGCAAGCTCACCGCCGCCTTCTTCAAGGGGGTGGGCCAGCTCCCCGTGGACCGCTCCGGTGGGCGCGGCGCGGGCGAGGCGGCGATCCAGAGCGGGATAAAGGTCCTGGAGAGGGGCGAGCTCTTCGGTATCTACCCCGAGGGCACCCGCTCGCCCGACGGCCGCCTCTACCGGGGCAAGCCGGGCGGGCTCGCGCGCGTGGCGCTCGCCTCCGGGGCGCCCGTCATCCCCGTCGCGATGATCGACACCGAGAAGATCCAGCCGCCCGGCAAGGTCGTCCCCAAGCTGATGCGCCCGGGGATCAGGATCGGCAAGCCGCTGGACTTCACGCGCTACCAGGGCATGGAGGGCGACCGCTTCATCCTGCGGTCGGTCACCGACGAGGTGATGTACGAGATCATGAAGCTCTCCGGCCAGGAGTACGTGGACATCTACGCCACGGCCGCCAAGCGGCAGATCGCGGAGGCGGCGAAGGCGTCGTCGGCCGCCGAGTGACAGAGGGATAGCACGACCGGCCGGGTCCGGGGCCGGCGCGACCCGTCGGCCCGCGCCGACGGGGCGGGGGCCAGGGGCGGGGAACCAGGGGGAGGGCAGCAGGAGATGGCCAAGCGCGAGCGCGTGGTGCGGATGTCGGTCGAACAGCCGCTGTGGCAGGCGCTGAGCGGCTACCGCGTACTGACGATGCTCTACGCGGTGCTGCTCTTCTTCCTCCACCGTGAGCGCTTCGAACGGCCGTGGGTCGCCGCGTCCTACCTCGCCGTCCTGGCCGTCTGGACGCTTGTCACGCTCCCCAAGGTCGCCAACGCGGCGAGCTGCACCAAACGCTTCCTGGGCGCCGATCTCACCATCGGTCTCACCGGCATCCTGCTCACCCCGTTCACCGACCTCCAGGCCCGCTCGGTCGACGGGCTCACCCTGCCGTCGATATGGGTCGCCGGATCGGTCCTCGCCTTCGCGGTCAAGGGCGGCTGGCGGTGGGCCGCCTTCGCGTCGACCTTCGTCGGCGTGGCCAATCTGATCCAGCGCGGTCATCCCACCCTGGACACCGTGCACAACGTGCTGCTCGTGTGGGTCGCCTCCATCGCCATCGGTTACGTCGTGGAGGTCGCCCGCGCCTCCGAACGCACCCTCGCCCGCGCCCTGGAGATCGAGGCCGCCACCCGTGAACGGGAGCGGCTGGCCCGGGACATCCACGACAGCGTGCTCCAGGTGCTCGCCATGGTGCAGCGGCGCGGTACGGCGCTGGGCGGCGAGGCGGCCGAGCTGGGCCGGCTGGCGGGGGAGCAGGAGATCGCCCTGCGGACCCTGGTCTCCAGCGGGCTGGTGCCCACCTCCCGGGTCTCGGAGGACGCAGCGCGGGGCGCGGTCGTCCGGACCGTCAACAGCGCCGAAGGCACCGACGGCGCCGGCACGGCCGACGGCGAGGGGCGGGACGGCGCATCCGGACCGTGCGACCTGCGGACGCTCCTCGCGTCGTACGCGGGATCCCGGGTCACCTTCTCCGAACCGGGCGCCCCCGTCCTGCTGGAGGCCGCCGCCGCCCGGGAGCTGGCGGCGGCTGTCGGTGCCGCCCTGGACAATGTGAGGAGCCACGCGGGCGAGGACGCCCGCGCCTGGATCCTGGTCGAGGACTGGCCGCAGGAGGTGATCGTGACCGTACGGGACGACGGCCCCGGCATCCCGGAGGGCCGGCTCGCGCAGGCGGAGGGGGAGGGGCGTCTCGGTGTCGCGCTCTCGATCCGCGGCCGGCTGCGGGATCTGGGCGGCACGGCGGAGCTGATCTCGGTGCCGGGACAGGGCACGGAAGTCGAGTTGAAGGTTCCCCGCGTGCCGGCGGAGCCACGGGGACGGGGAAAGACGGAGCGATGAGCGAGCAGAGCACGGCGGGCACAGCGGGCATGACGGACACGGCACGGTCGGCGGCCGGCGCGGGGACGGCCGGTGACCCGGCCGCGGGCGGCGGGGAAGGGCCGGTCCGGGTGATGGTGGTCGACGACCACCCGATGTGGCGCGACGCGGTCGCCCGCGACCTGGAGGCGGCGGGCTTCGACGTCGTCGCCACCGCCGGGGACGGCCCCCAGGCGGTGCGCCGCGCCCGTGCCACCACCCCGCGGGTGCTCGTCCTCGACCTCAACCTGCCGGGCCTGCCCGGCGTCCAGGTCTGCAAGGAACTGGTCGGCTCCCTTCCCGGGCTGCGCGTCCTGGTGCTCTCCGCCAGTGGTGAGCACGCCGATGTGCTGGAGGCGGTCAAGTCAGGCGCCACCGGCTATCTGCTCAAGTCGGCCAGTACGGAGGAGCTGACCGACGCCGTACGCCGCACCGCCGCCGGCGACCCGGTCTTCACCCCGGGGCTCGCCGGACTGGTGCTCGGGGAGTACCGCCGCCTCGCCTCGGAGCCCGCGCCGGCCGCCGCCGACGAGCCGAGGGCGCCCGAACTCACCGACCGGGAGACGGAGGTGCTGCGGCTGGTCGCCAAGGGCCTCTCGTACAAGCAGATCGCGGAACGGCTGGTCATCTCGCACCGCACCGTGCAGAACCACGTCCAGAACACGCTCGGCAAGCTGCAACTCCACAACCGCGTCGAGCTGGTGCGGTACGCGATCGAGCGCGGGCTCGACGACATCTGAGCCGCGCGGGGGCCCCGGCCCGCCTCCGGTTGGGCCCCGGCCCGCCTCCGGAGGGCCCCGAAACATTGCCGTCCGCCCTCTGGTGCAACGGGATTGCCCCCGTGCACCATGCCGGAGTGACCTGAATCACCCCTCCTGGCGAAGGGACGTGCTTCATGCGGGTCGGAGTACTGACGGGCGGCGGCGACTGCCCCGGACTCAACGCGGTCATCCGGGCTCTCGTGCGCAAAGGCGTTCAGGAGTACGGCTACGGCTTCACCGGCTTCCGGGACGGCTGGCGCGGCGCGCTGGACGGCGACACCGTACGGCTCGACATCCCCACCGTGCGCGGCATCCTGCCACGCGGCGGCACCATCCTCGGCTCCTCGCGCACCAATCCGTTCAAGGAGGAGGACGGCGTCCGCCGGATCAGGGAGACCCTGGCCGCGACGGGCGTCGACGCGCTGGTCGTGATCGGCGGCGAGGACACGCTCGGGGTCGCGTCACGCCTCTCCGACGAGTACTCGGTGCCCTGCGTCGGTGTCCCCAAGACCATCGACAACGACCTGTCCGCCACCGACTACACCTTCGGCTTCGACACCGCCGTCGGGATCGCGACGGAGGCCATCGACCGGCTGCACACCACCGCCGAGTCCCATATGCGCGTCCTGGTCTGCGAGGTGATGGGCCGGCACGCCGGCTGGATCGCCCTGCACTCCGGGCTCGCGGGCGGCGCCAACGTCATCCTCATCCCCGAGCAGCGCTTCGACGTCGACCAGGTCTGCGCCTGGGTGACCTCCCGCTTCAAGGCGTCGTACGCGCCGATCGTGGTCGTCGCGGAGGGCGCGATGCCCAAGGACGGCGATCTGGTCCTCAAGGACGGCACGCTGGACTCGTACGGCCACGTCCGGCTGTCCGGTGTCGGCGAGTGGCTGGCCAAGGAGATCGAACGGCGCACCGGCAAGGAGGCCCGCACCACCGTGCTCGGCCATGTCCAGCGCGGCGGCACCCCGAGCGCCTTCGACCGCTGGCTGGCCACCCGCTTCGGCCTGCACGCGATCGAGGCGGTGCGCGACGGCGACTACGGGAAGATGGTCGCCCTGCGCGGCACGGACGTCGTGCGCGTCCCGATGGCGGAGGCGACGGCCCAACTCAAGACGGTCCGCCCCGAACTGTACGAGGAGGCGGGCGTCTTCTTCGGCTGAGGGGCGCCGGCCCGGACCACGCCGGGCGGCCGGGAACCCGTGCACCCGGCCGCCCGGCGCACCGGGCTCCACTATCCCCGTACCGCCGTCGCCGTCGTCTCAGCGCCCGCCAGCAGCTCCGTCACGATCCCCGGGCCGTCCAGCGTCAGCACCGACTCCGGATGGAACTGCACCGACGCGAACCCCGCGCCCCGCAGCGCGTGCACCTCCCCGCTCGCCGGGTCCCGGCTCACCTCCACGCCCCGCGCCGCCAGCCGCGCCGCCGCCGCGTCGTCGCACCGCGCGGTGAAGCTGTTGTAGAAGCCCACCGTCTCCTCCCGGCCAAAGAGCCCCACGCGGGTCTGGAGGCCCTGGTACGGCACCCGCTTGCGTACGGTCCCCAGCCCCAGCTCCGCCGCCAGCAGCTCGTGCCCCAGGCAGACCCCGAGCACCCCGTGGCGCCGGGTCCCGCGCGAGTCCAGCAGCTCCGCCGCCAGCCCGCGCAGCAGCCGCATCTTCGGGTCACCCGTGTCCGCCGGGTCACCCGGGCCGGGACCCAGCACCACGGGCCCCACCCGGTCCGCGTGGCCGAGCGCCGCCTCCCGCAGCCCCGCCTCGTCGTAGCGCCGTACGGTCACCGCCAGCCCCGAGGAGCGCAGGAGGTGGGCCAGCATCGCGGTGAAGGTGTCCTCGGCGTCGACGATCAGCGCATGCCCCGACAGCGCCGCGGTGGTCTCCCGCATCCGCAGCCAGAACGGCGCCAGATCCGCGCGCCGCGCGTCCAGCGCCGCCCGTACCCGCGGGTCGTCGGCGAGCCGGGGCAGGGCCGCCTGCGCGCGCGGGCGCCCCGGCCGTACCCCCAGCGCCGCCAGCACCCCCGCCGCCTTGGCGTGCGTCTCGGCCACCTCGCTCTCCGGCCGCGAGTGGCGTACGAGCGTGGCCCCGACCGGCACCCGCAGCGCGCCGTCGGCGCCGATGTCGGCGGTACGGATCAGGATCGGGGAGTCGAGGGTCGCCGCCCCGCCGGAGTCCCGCCCGAGGAGCGCGAGCGCGCCCGCGTAGTAGCCGCGTCCGCCCACCTCGTGGCGCTCGATGACCCGGCAGGCGTTCTGCACCGGCGAGCCGGTGACCGTCGCCGCGAACATCGTCTCCCGCAGCACCTCGCGCACATCGAGCGAGGAGCGCCCGCGCAGTTCGTACTCGGTGTGCGCGAGATGGGCCATCTCCTTGAGCCGGGGGCCGATCACCACCTCGCCCCGGTCGCCGACCGTGCACATCATCTTCAGCTCCTCGTCGACGACCATGGAGAGCTCGTCGGTCTCCTTGCGGTCGCCCAGGAACTCCAGCAGCGCCTCCGGATCGGGGCTCCCGGCCGGATAGCGGAAGGTCCCGCTGATGGGGTTCATCACGACGGTTCCGCCGCTCATCCGGACATGCACCTCGGGACTGGCCCCGACCAGCGTCCGCCCGCCGGACCGGCCGTCCCGGTCACCGCCGCCGGTACCGCCGGGCCCGCCCGTGTGCACCAGGAACGTCCAGTACGCGCCCTGCTCCCCGACGAGCAGCCGCCGGAAGAGCGCGAGGGCGTCCGCCCGGCCGAAGCCGGGGATCCGGCCCTCGAAGGTGCGCCGGATGACGAAGTTCGCGCCTTCGCCCCGGCCGATCTCCTCGTCGACGACCCGCCGCACGATCTCCGCGTACCGCTCGTCGTCGATGTCGAAGGCGCCGTCCTCGACCCGTACCGGGTGCGCGGGCAGCCGGTCGAGCACCTCGGTGAGGGGCACCTCGTACGTCTCGTCCGCGACCAGCACGGCCAGCGGCGTCCCGTCGTCCCGTACGTCGAAGCCGCGCTCCCTGATCTGCCGGAACGGCACCAGGGCCAGCGCGGTGCGGTCGCCCGCCGGGAGATCCGCGAGCCGCTCCGCCTCGTGCACGGAGCCGATCAGCAGCTCGACGGTGTCATGGTCACGGCCGGGGGTGCGGCGGCGCAGCAGGGCGAAGGGCGGGCAGTCGTCGTCCAGCAGCCGGCCGATCAGCCGGGCGGCCGGGGAAGGGCCGGTGGCCATCAGATCGGTGGCCATCGGGCCGGTGGCCATCGGGTCGGTGTTCATCTGCGGTGTTCCTTCCGGAGGAGGGAGAGGAACGGCCCGCTTCCCCGGCCGGGAACCTGGCATCCGGACCTGGAGAACACTGAAGGCCGCCCCTCGGGCGGCCTTCGTGATTCGTGGTGCGCGCGTGAATCAGTGGACCGCCGGACGAGCGGGCCACCACCAGGTCTGATGCGAATGCGCGAGCATGAGCCGCACGATAGCGCATGCGCCGGGGCACCGGTCTGTTCCACACTGTGAGCGCCGCGCCGCCCGGCGCCCTCGACCACGTAATCTGGAGCGCGTGACAGTGAACGCTGAGAACTCCGCCAAGCATGTGCCGTCCTGGCACGATCTTCCCGCTGCTCAGCAGCCGGAGTATCCGGACCGCGAAGCCCTGCGTGCTGTCGTGGCGGAGCTGGAGAGCTATCCGCCGCTGGTCTTCGCGGGGGAGTGCGACCAGCTCCGTGCCCGGCTGGCGTCCGTCGCCAAGGGCGAGGCGTTCCTGCTGCAGGGCGGTGACTGCGCCGAGGCGTTCGACGCCGTCTCCGCCGACCAGATCAGGAACAAGCTGAAGACCCTCCTTCAGATGGGTGCCGTTCTCACGTACGCGGCGTCCGTGCCGGTGGTCAAGGTCGGCCGGATCGCCGGGCAGTACTCGAAGCCGCGCTCCAAGGGCACCGAGACCCGCGACGGCGTGACCCTGCCGACGTACCGGGGCGACTCGGTCAACGGCTTCGCCTTCGACGAGAAGTCCCGCGTCCCCGACCCCGAGCGCCTCAAGCGGATGTACCACGCGTCCGCCGCGACGCTCAACCTGGTGCGCGCCTTCACCACGGGTGGATACGCCGACCTGCGCCAGGTGCACGCCTGGAACCAGGACTTCGTGAAGTCGTCCCCGTCGGGCCAGCGTTACGAGCAGCTCGCCCGCGAGATCGACAACGCGCTCAACTTCATGAAGGCGGCGGGCACCGACCCGGCCGAGTTCCGCACCGTCGAGTTCTACGCCTCGCACGAGGCGCTGCTGCTGGACTACGAGTCGGCGCTGGCCCGGGTCGACTCCCGGACCGGCGGGCTCTACGACGTCTCGGGCCACATGGTGTGGATCGGTGAGCGCACCCGCCAGCTCGACGGCGCGCACATCGAGTTCGCCTCGAAGATCAAGAACCCGATCGGGATCAAGCTCGGCCCGACGACCACCGTCGACGAGGCGCTGACCTACATCGACCGGCTCGACCCGGACCGCGAGCCCGGGCGGCTCACCTTCATCGTCCGCATGGGCGCCGACAAGGTCAGGGACAAGCTCCCGACCCTGGTCGAGAAGGTGACGGCGTCCGGCGCCACGGTGGCCTGGGTGACGGACCCGATGCACGGCAACACCTTCGAGGCGGCCTCCGGCCACAAGACCCGCCGCTTCGACGACGTGCTCGACGAGGTCAAGGGCTTCTTCGAGGTCCACAAGGCGCTCGGCACGCACCCGGGCGGCATCCACGTCGAGCTGACCGGCGACGACGTCACCGAGTGCGTGGGCGGCGGCGACGAGATCTTCGTCGACGATCTGCACCAGCGCTACGAGACGGCCTGCGACCCCCGGCTCAACCGCAGCCAGTCGCTGGACCTGGCCTTCCTGGTCGCGGAGATGTACCGGGACCAGTAGGAGCCTCCTGTACGGCCCGGTGGGGCGCGGATCGGTGTGATCCGCGCCCCACCTGTCTTTCCAGGACTTTTCCGTACCCGGCATGACAGGTAAGGTTAGGTTAGCCTCACCGATCATGCGGCGTGGCTCCACAGCAGCGGAACTCGGCGTCGGGAGGTGAACCGCGTGTACGTCTGCTCATGTTTCGGGATCACCGAGACGCAGGTGAAGGAACACGCGGCGGCCGGCGCGTGCACGCCCCGCGAGATCGCGTCGGCCAGCAAGGCCGGCACCGACTGCGGCTCGTGCGTACGGCGCATCCAGTCGCTCCTGGGGCGCGGTGGATGTCCGCGCCGTGAGCTGCTGGAGCAGCCACGGCAACAGCCGCAGCAGCCGCCCGCCCCGGCCCTCAGGGACGCCGCATAGGCCCGCTGTCCCGGCCGTTTCAGCCGTCGCAGCCGTCGCGGCTGTCTCAGCTGTCGGGCTGCTCGATGAGCTGGGCGATGTAGAGCGGTTCGCCGAGTTTCTCGATCAGCTCCAGTTGCGTGTCGAGATAGTCGATGTGGTGTTCCTCGTCCTCCAGGATCGATTCGAAGATCCCTTTAGATGTGTGGTCGCCTTTGGACCGCATCACGTCGATACCGCGCTTGAGGCGGTCGATCGCCTCCACCTCGACCTGCCGGTCCGCCTGGAACATCTCCGTGACCGTCTGGCCCACCCGTACATGGAAGAGCCGCTGATAGTTCGGCAGGCCCTCCAGGAACAGCAGCCGGTCGGTGAGGAGTTCAGCATGCTTCATCTCGTCGAACGACTCGGCCCGGGTGTACTTGGCGAGTTTCGTCCAGCCGAAGTTCTCCTGCATTTTCGAATGCAGAAAGTACTGATTGATCGCGGTCAGTTCGGCGGTCAGCTGCTCATTGAGGAATTCAATGACCTCGGGGTCGCCCTGCATCGCGCGGACTCCTTCCAAGCCGGTGACGGAGCGGAATGCTGGGCATCCTCGCACCGTGATCCGGAGGTCGTCCAGTAAGTGCACGCTTAGTAGGAGTTGCCGGAATCGAGGTGTACCTGGTCATCACCACCCCTCCCGGTCTGTCACCATGGAAGGCATGGGTCAGCCGGAGAGCCGGGAGCGTCGGGAGCCGGAAGTGTCCGAGCTGCCGCCGGGACAGCGCCTGCAGCGCGGCTGGCCGGTCACGCATTACGGCCCCGTACCGAAGTTCCGGCAGGAACGCTGGGAGTTCCGGGTCTTCGGCGCGACCGCCGACGGCGACAAACACTGCTGGAACCATGGTGAGTTCTCGGCGCTGCCGTTCTCCACCGTGGTCGCCGATCTGCACTGCGTCACAAAATTCAGCATGGTCGGGGCCGAATGGGGCGGGGTGCCCGCCCGGACGGTCGTGGAACTCGCGCCGCCCGCGCCGAACGTCACGCATGTGATGGTCTGGGCCGAGTACGGCTTCAGCTCGAATCTGCGGCTCGCCGACTTCGTATCCGACCGCACGATCTTCGCCACCCACAAGGACGGCGAATTGCTCACCGCGGAACACGGATTTCCGGTACGGCTCATCGTTCCGCAGCTCTACGCGTGGAAGGGCCCGAAATGGGTCCGGGGCGTGGAATACATGACCGCCGACCGCCGGGGTTTCTGGGAGGAACGCGGCTATCACAACGTCGGCGACCCCTGGTCCGAGCAGCGCTACTCCTACCAGGAACTCCCGGGCGACGGCCCCGAACTCTGACGGCCCCGCACTCTTTACGCGGCCGGGGCCCCGCCGGGAGTGAGGGCTCAGCCGTCGCGCAGCTTCTTCAGCCGGGCCACGTCCGCCGCGTGCCCCTCCTTGCCGCCCGGGGTCTCGATCACCAGCGGTACGCCCGCGGTCGCCGGATGCGTGAACAGCTCGCGGAACGGGTCCTCCCCGATGTGCCCCGCGCCGATGTTCTCGTGCCGGTCCTTGTGCGCGCCCGTCACATCCTTGGAGTCGTTGGCGTGGATCAGCTTGAGCCGGCCGGCGCCGACCGTGTCCACCAGCAGGTCCAGGGTCTGCCGCATGCCGTGCGGCCCGGTCAGGTCGTGCCCCGCGGCGAAGATGTGGCAGGTGTCCAGGCAGATCCCGAGCCGGGGGTGGGAGTCCAGCGCGTCGAAGTACGGGCCGAAGTCCCAGGTCCGTGAGCAGAGCGAGAAGCCCTGGCCCGCCGTCGACTCCAGCAGCAGGAACGGGTCGTCGTCGTGGGTCAGCTCGTCCAGGAGGGGCAGCATCCGCTCCCGTACCTGCGCGAGCGCCACCTCACGCGGCCGGCCGCCGGTCGCGGAACCGGTGTGCACGACCACACCCAGCGCGCCGATCTCCCGGCCCCGCCGCAGACTGTGGCGGAGCGACTCCACGGACTTCTCGGCGGTCGCCTCCGTGTGCGAGCCGAAGTTGATCAGATACGGGGCGTGTACGTACGCGGGGATCCGCGCCGCCGCGCACTCGGCGCGGAACCGCTCGTCCTGCGCCGGATTCCCGGCGGGCGTCGCCCAGCCGCGCGGATTGGCCGCGAAGACCTGGACGGTCTCCGCGCCCAGCTCGCGCGCGTACGCCAGACCGGCCGTGGCGAGCCCGCCGGCCACGGGGACATGGGCGCCGACAGGGTTGCGCATCTGTGTCTAGAGTCCCTTGGTCTTGAGGGTGATGGTGGAGCCCTCGGGGGCCTGTTCGCCGCCGGTGACGGACTGCTCGCCCACGGTGTCCCCCAGGAACGGGAAGCTCCGCTCGACCTCCACCTGGAAGCCCGCGTCCTCCAGCACCTTCTTCGCGGCCTCGGTGCCCTGCCCGGTCACATCCGGTACGGAGACCATCCGCGGGCCCTTGGAGACCGTCAGCGTGACCGTGTCGCCCTGCGCCAGGCGGGTCCCCTCGGCGGCGGACTGCCGGGCGACCGTGCCCTCGTCCTGCGCGGCGTTCACCTGCTCCGCGGCGATCTTCACCGTGAGCCCCGCGTCCTCCAGCTCGGTGGTGGCGTCGGCCACGGACGTGCCGGTCACATCGGGCATGTCGACGGGGGCGCCCTTGCTGACCAGGAGCGCGATCCCCGCGTCGGGCCGTACGTCCCGGCCCGCCGCGGGCGTGGAGCTGATCACCGTGCCCCGCGCGACGTCCTCGTCGAACTCCCGCTTGACCAGGCCGGCGGCCAGCCCGGCCTCCTTCAGGGCGGACCGCGCCTCGGCCAGCGTCTTGCCGGTCAGGTCGGGCACCCGGACGATCTCCGGGCCGCGCGAGATGACCAGCGTCACCGGACCGCTGCCCCGGACCCGGGAGCGGGGCTCCGGATCCGTCCCCATCACCGTGCCCCGGTCGAAGCTGTCGCTGAAGTCCCGGGTGACCTTCGCGTCCAGGCCCTCGGCGCCGAGCCGCTCGCGCGCCTCCTGCTCCGTCTGCCCGAGCAGCGACGGCACCCGGGTGAACTGGCCCGAGTTGATGTACCAGACCCCCGTCCCCACCCCGAGGACGAGCAGCACCGCGACGACCGCCGCGAGCACCCCGCGCGACGGCATCCCCCGGCGCCCCCCGGCCCCGTACCGGGACCGGCCGGCCGGCGGCCCGGCGTCCGGGGGCGGCATCTCCAGCCGGCTCGTGTGCCGGACGGGCTCGTCGTCGGGCTCCTCGACGGGCCGGATCCGGGGGATCACCGTCGTACGCCCGTCGGCGTCCGCGCCGGCCGCCGGCTCGGGCCTGGCCCGCGGCGGTACGGCGTCGAGCTGCGCGTCCGTGAGCGCCGCACGGGCCGCGCGGACCAGCGCCAGCAGCGCGACCGCGTCGAGCGGCCGGTCCTCGGGGTCACGGGCGGTCGCCGCGGCGACCAGCCGGTCCAGCTCCGGGGCGAGCCCGGGAACGGCGGCGGACGGGGCCGGCACGTCCTCGTTGAGATGGCGGTAGAGGACCTGCGCGGGGGTGTCCCCGGAGTGCGGCTTGGCACCGGTCAGCATCTCGTGCAGGACGACCCCGCAGGCGTACACATCGACGCGGGTGTCGGACGTGCCGTACTCGATCTGCTCCGGCGCGAGGTACGAGACCGTGCCGAGGACGGTCCCGGTGGTGTTGGTCACCTCCCCGACGCCCCTGACCAGCCCGAAGTCGGCGACCTTGACCCGGCCGTCGTCCCCTATCAGCACGTTCTCCGGCTTCATGTCCCGGTGGACGAACCCGGCCCGGTGCGCGGCGCCGAGCGCGGCGAGCACCGGCTCCAGGATGTCCAGCGCGGCCCGCGGGCGCAGCGCCCCGCGCTCCCGTACGACATCGCGCAGGGTGCACCCGGCGACGTACTCCATCGCCAGGTAGACGTACGCGCCCTCCGCGCCCTGGTCGAAGACCGCGACCACATTGGGGTGCGCCAGCCGCGCCACCGACTTGGCCTCGCGGATGAACCGCTCCACGAAGGAGACGTCCGCCGCGAGCGCCGGATGCATCACCTTGAGCGCCAGGACCCGGTCGAGCCGGGTGTCCACGGCCCGGTAGACCGTGGCCATGCCGCCGACCGCGATCCGCGCCTCGACGCGGTAACGGCCGTCGAGCACCTGCCCGACGATGGGGTCCTGAAGGGTCGTATCCACGCCGGTGAGTCTACGAGTCACCGCCGACACTCCCGAAGCCCCGGTCGGAGCGGGCGCACGACTGAAGCCGACCTGTGACAGGCCTCCCGGAGCGCCGTTACGCACCGGACGCGCCTCGGCCCCGTACGCGTGTGGCGCGCCGGGCGGTTCAGAAGCAGGGCCGCTCCGGGTCGAGCGCCGCCACCCCGTCCACCGGGGAGGACGCCTCCGCGAAGTGGCGGCGCGGGATCCGGCCCGCCCGCCGCGCCAGCCGGCCCGCCGCCACCGCGTGCCGCATCGCCTCGGCCATCAGCACCGGCTCCTGGGCGCGGGTGACCGCGGACGCCAGCATCACCGCGGCGCACCCCAGCTCCATCGCGAGCGCGGCGTCCGACGCGGTGCCCGCGCCCGCGTCCAGGATCACCGGGACGCCGGCGCGCTCCACGATGAGCTGGAAGTTGTGCGGGTTGCGGATGCCGAGCCCGGAGCCGATGGGCGAGCCGAGCGGCATGATCGCCGCGCACCCCACGTCCTCCAGCTTCGCCGCCAGGACCGGGTCGTCGTTGGTGTACGGCAGGACGGTGAACCCGTCGTCCACGAGGGTCTCCGCGGCGTCCAGCAGCTCCACCGGGTCGGGCAGCAGGGTGCGCTCGTCCGCGACGACCTCCAGCTTGATCCACTCGGTGCCGAGCGCCTCCCGGGCCAGGCGCGCGGTGAGGACGGCCTCGCCGGCGGTGAAGCAGCCCGCCGTGTTGGGCAGCGGGCGGATGCCGAGCCGGTCCAGCACGGAGAGCACGGACCCCTGCACGGTGGGGTCGAGTCGGCGCATCGCGACCGTGGTGAGTTCGGTGCCGGAGGCGATCAGCGAGCGTTCGAGGACATCGAGGCTGGGCGCCCCGCCCGTCCCCATGATCAGCCGGGAGGCGAACGTGGTGGAGCCGATGGTGAGCAGATCGTCGGCCATGTCCGTCAGCCTCCCTGGACGGCGGTGAGTACTTCGACCCGGTCGCCGTCGCTGAGCGCGGTGCCGGACCAGCGGGTACGGGGGACCACCGTCTCGTTGACGGCGGCGGCCACCCCGGAGCGCGCCGGGGTGAGGGTCGCGACGACGGTGTCGAGGGTGGTCGCGGCGGCGAACTCGCGTCGCTCGCCGTTGACGGAGACATGCATCACGGTGGTGTTCATGCGGACTGCTCCACAGGGGCGGCCGCGGACGCGCCGGACGCGGCCGCGGTGGCGGGAGTGGTGGACGTGCCGGACGCGCCGGCGGAGAAGCGCAGCGGGGTGAAGGGCGCCGCCTCGGGCGGGAGTTCACCCGTCGTCAGGACCGTGGCCAGGACATCGCCGGTGACCGGCGTCAGCAGGACCCCGTTGCGGTAGTGGCCGGTGGCCAGCGACAGACCCGGCAGCACGGTCGGCCCGAGCAGCGGCGCGTTGTCCGGCGAGCCGGGGCGCAGCCCGGCGCGGGTCTCGGTGAGCGGCAGCTCGGTGATGCCGGGCACCAGCTCGTGCGCGTCGCGCAGCAGCTCGTACACCCCGCCCGCCGTGACCGTCGTGTCCCAGCCCAGTTCCTCACTGGTCGCGCCGACGACCAGCTCGCCGTTCTCGCGCGGCACCAGATAGACTTGGCCGCCCCGCACCACGGCCCGTACCGTCCGAGACAGGAAGGGCCCGTGGCGGCGCGGCATCGTCAGGCGCAGGACCTGCCCCTTGACGGGCCGTACGGGCGGCACCGCCTCCGGGGGCACGCCCGCCAGCCTGCCGCTGAGGCTGCCGCCCGCCAGCACCACCCGGTCCGCGGCGAGCGCGCCGCCGTCGGCGAGGACGGCGCCCGCGGCCCGGTCCCGTACGACGGTGAGCTCCCGGGCCCAGGCGCGGTGGAAGACCACCCCGGCCCGCTCGCACGCCGTGAGGAGCGCCGCCGCGAGCCGGCGCGGGTCGATCTGGTGGTCGCCGTCGACCCGCAGGCCCCCGCGAACCCCCGGCGCCAGCATCGGCTCCAGACGCCGGCACTCGCGCCCCGTCAGCCACTCGGAGGCCAGCCCCGAGCGCCGCTGCAGCGCGTGCAGTTCGCGGAGCTGCGCTCGGTCGTCGGAGTCCAGGGCCACCGCGAGCGTGCCGCACGCCCGGTACCCGGTGTCCCGGCCGCTCGCCTCCTCCAGCTCCGCGACGAACGCCGGATACCGCCCGGCGGAGGCGAGATTGAGCCCGAGCAGGGTCTGCTCGCCGTGGTGCAGCTCGGTGACGGCGGCGAGCATGCCCGCCGCGACCCCCGCCGCGCCGCCGCCCGGGTCCGGGTCGGCGACGGCGGTACGCAGCCCGCGGAGGGCCGCGCGCCAGGCCGTGACCAGACCGATGATCCCGCCGCCGACGACCAGGACGTCGTACCCCGTGGGGGATGGCGGTGTGCGGGATGTCGGTGTGCGGGACGATGACCGTGTGGGTGCGTGCATGGGCGTCCAGCCCCTCCCTTCGCCGGCATGACCCGGATCAGGTTCGTACGGTCGGAGGCCGCTCCAGCCTCCCTCTCAGCCCGGTGCGTCCGGACTCCCGCGAGGTAGTGTCGACCGCCAGACTAACGCGCCGTCCACCAGGTCGTAAGGGAGCGTCACCATGGCCCGCTCGTTGGACGGACTCGTCCTCTCACCCGTCGCCGACCAGGCCCCGGGCCAGGTCGGGACCCGTACCCGCTTCGTCTACCACGAGGAGGACGGCCGTATCTGGGCCTCCTACGAAGGCGGCGACGTGGTCCGCGGCCACCTCGTGGGAACGCGTACCGGCGACCGTCTCGACTTCCGCTACGTCCAGTTGAGGCAGGGCGGCGAGACGTCCTCGGGGCACTGCGTCTCCACCGTCGTCGACCTCCCCGACGGCCGGGTCCGGCTGGAGGAGAGCTGGGAGTGGGAGTCCCGGGAAGGCAGCGGGACGAGCGTCGTGGAGGAGCTGCCCGCCGGCGCTCCGGTGGTTGTCTGATCACCGCCGCCCTACCTGTCCGCGACCTCTAAGGTGACCGGGTGAGCGAACAGCGGCAGGCACACGGACGTGACGGGCACGAGGGGTGGGACCCGCGCGACGGGCGGCCGGACGAGCCCGGGGTGGTCGTCGTCGGCGCGGGCATGGCGGGGGTGCGGACCGCCGTCGCCCTGCGCGAGAAGGGATACGGCGGCCGGATCACCCTGATCGGCGCGGAACCCCACCCGCCCTACGACCGGCCCCCGCTCTCCAAGGCGATCCTGCTCGGCACGGCCGAAGGGTCCGCCTTCGACATCGACTTCGGGGCCCTCTCCGTCGACCTCAGGCTCGGCCTGGAAGCCACCGGGCTGCGCCCGTCCGACCGGGAGCTGGACACCACCGCCGGGCCCGTCCCGTACGACGTGCTGGTCATCGCCACCGGCGCCGAACCCGCCGTACTGCCCGGCACGGAGGGCGTGCCCGGGGTCCACCCGCTGCGCACGCTCGACGACGCCGTGCGGCTGCGCCCCGTACTGGAGCGGCGGCGGCAGGTCGTCGTCGTGGGCGCCGGCTGGATCGGCGCGGAGTTCACCACCGCCGCCCGTGAGGCCGGGTGCGTGGTGACCGTCGTGGAGGCGGCCGACCGGCCCCTCGCGGGCGCCCTGCCCGCCGAGGTCGCCGCCCCCATGACCGACTGGTACGCGGAGAGCGGCGCCGAACTGCTGACGGGCACCGGTGTGGCCGCCGTCGAGCCGGGCACGGTGATCCTCGCGGACGGCCGCCGGCTCGCCGCGGACGCGGTGGTCGTCGGCATCGGCGCACGGCCCGCGACGGCCTGGCTCGCGGGCTCCGGCATCGCGCTCGGCGCGGACGGCTCGATCACCGCGGACGAACGGCTGCGCACCTCGCTGCCGGACGTGTACGCGGTCGGTGACTGCGCCTCCTTCCCGTCCGCGCGCTACGGCGAACGGCTCCTCGTCCACCACTGGGACAACGCGCTCCAGGGGCCGCTCACGGTCGCCGCGCAGGCCGTCGGGGAGACCGACCCGGTCTACGATCCGGTGCCGTACTTCTGGTCGGAGCAGTTCGGCCGGTTCGTCCAGTACGCGGGCCACCACGGGGCGGCCGACACCCTGGTACGGCGCGGCGACCCCGCGGGGGCGTCCTGGTCGGCGGTCTGGCTGCGCGACGGCGTCCTGGTGGCCCTGCTGGCCGTGGGGCGCCCCCGCGACCTGGCCCAGGGCCGCAAGCTGATCGAGGCGGGCGCGCGCCTCGACCGGGAGCTGACGGCCGACCCGGCGGTACCGCTGCGCAAGGCGGTCCGCTGAGCCGTCCGGCGGGCGGTCCGGGTCCGTTGTGCCCTGGTTTCCACCCCGTCCGGGGTGGCTCGGGGTGCCCGGTGTCAGTCCGGGATGGCACGCTTGTCCTGTGACCGAGATTGACGCAAAGATCGATGCTCTCGTCCCCGCCTGGCTTCACCTGCCCGATATCGCCGAAATGCTCGGTGTCGAGGTGACGCGCGTGCGGCAGTTGGTGAAGGAAGGCCAGCTCATCGCCGTGCGCCGGGGCGAGAACAGGACGCTCCAGGTTCCCGCCGCCTTCATCGACGGCACCAAGGTCGTCAAGGGGCTCGCCGGCACCCTGACGCTCCTGAGGGACGACCACTTCACCGACGAAGAGATGCTTGAGTGGCTCTTCACCCCCGACCCCAGCCTGCCCGGCACCCCCGCGCAGGCGCTCAGCGAGAATCGCGGTACGGAGGTGAAGCGCCGGGCTCAGGCGCTCGCCGTCTGACGGCCTCATCATCCGGGGACGGGCGGCGCCCGCCGCCGCCCGTCCAGGAAGTCACGTAGCTCCACACACAGCTCCGCGAGCGGTTCCGGACGCGGTTCCGGATGCGGTTTGCGGACGCGGATCCAACGGGGGGACCTTCCCATGCCCACGCCCCACGAGGCACTGTCCGACGCCCGGCTCTACCTGTGCGTGGACGCCCGCAAACGGCAGGGGGACCTCCCCGAGTTCCTCGACGCCGTGCTGGCCTCCGGCGTGGACATCGTCCAGCTCCGCGACAAGGACATGGAGGCGGCCGAGGAACTGGACCACCTCCGGGTCTTCGCGGACGCCTGCCGCCGCCACGGCAGGCTGCTCGCCGTGAACGACCGCGCCGACGTCGCGCACGCCATCGGCTCCGACGTGCTCCACCTCGGCCAGGGCGACCTGCCCGTCCCGGCGGCGCGGGCGATCCTCGGCCCCACCCCGCTGATCGGCCGCTCCACCCACGCGCGCACCGAGGTGGACGCGGCGCTCGCCGAGCCCGGCGTGGACTACTTCTGTACGGGCCCCTGCTGGCCCACCCCCACCAAGCCGGGCCGGCACGCCCCGGGCCTCGACCTGGTGCGGTACGCGGCGGCGAGCGGCACGGACCGCCCGTGGTTCGCGATCGGCGGGATCGACGCGGGCAACCTGGACCAGGTGCTGGACGCCGGGGCCCGCCGCGTCGTCGTCGTACGGGCGATCACGGAGGCCGACGACCCGGCGGCGGCGACGGCGGCCCTGGCCGGACGGATACGGGCGCGCGCCGCCTGACCGGCGGCGGAAGGGTGTTCCGGCCGCGCGCCACCTGACCAGTGGCGGGGCCGTGTCACAGGTGTCCGGCGTATGTCCGAGGGATGGACACTTGCCGGGCAATACCGCTGAAAGCCTCCCGCCCGGTTGGGTCGCCGCCACGCCCTGGATAACCTGCACATATGGCCCTCGGTACAGCTTCGACCAGATCGGATCACGCGCGCACGGTGCGTGATCTGCTCGCGACCGGCAAAACCTCGTACTCCTTCGAGTTCTGGGCGCCCAAGACCGAGAAGGGTGAGCGCAACCTCTGGAACGCGCTGCGCAGGGTCGAGGCGGTCGCCCCGAGCTTCGTCTCCGTGACCTACGGGGCCGGCGGCTCCACCCGGGACGGCACGGTCAGGGCCACGGAACGGATCGCCGCCGACACCACCCTCACCCCCGTCGCGCACCTCACGGCCGTCGGCCAGTCCGTCGCCGAGCTGCGCAACATGATCGGGCAGTACGCCGACGCCGGGATACGCAACATCCTCGCCGTACGGGGCGACCCGCCCGGCGACCCGATGGGGGAGTGGATCGAGCACCCCGAGGGCGTGCGGTACGCGGCCGACCTGGTCAGGCTCATCAAGGAGTCCGGAGACTTCTGCGTCGGCGTGGCCGCCTTCCCCGAGATGCATCCGCGCTCGGCCGACTGGGACACCGACATCCGCCACTTCGTCGCCAAGTGCCGGGCGGGCGCCGACTACGCGATCACCCAGATGTTCTTCGAGCCCGAGGGTTATCTGCGGCTGCGCGACCGGGTCGACGCCGCGGGTTGCGCGACCCCGATCATTCCGGAGATCATGCCGGTCACCAGTGTGAAGATGCTGGAGCGATTGCCCCAGCTCTCCACCGCGGTCTTCCCGGCGGAGCTGAAAGAGCGGATCCTCTCGGTGAAGGACGATCCGGCCGCTGTACGCTCGATCGGCATCGAGTTCGCGACGGAGTTCTGCGCCGGCCTGCTGTCCGAGGGCGTACCTGGCCTGCACTTCATCACACTCAACAATTCCACGGCGACGCTCGAAATCTACGAGAATCTCGGACTGCACGAGCAGTCGTGACTAGGGGCGGGCATGGGCTGGACGGTCCTCTACATCGCATTCGGCATCGTTGCCCTGTGGCTGCTGGGCGAGGTGTTGCTCCAGTACAAGGCGCGGCTGCGCTGGCGGCTGCTCGCCTTCACCGGGTTCATGGGTGTGGTGCTCGGTGTGCTGATCCCGAACGTCTTCGTCATCGTGCTCGGCACGATCGCCTTCGCGGTCGGCCAGACATATGTGACGCTCTCGTTCCGCAGCGGCTTCTCGACGGGGTGGGCGATCGCCGGCCGGCCGACGGTCAGCAAACGGCGCAGGGCCGCCAAGGAGGAGGCCGCCGACCGCGAACCCGCGCTTGAGGTCTCGGACCTGGAGTACGAGCCGGCCGCCGCCCAGGAGCCCCTCCCGGTCCGTCCGGCCGCCGACGCCGCGTCCGTGTACACCACGGAGCCGATGCCCGACGAGACCGGGCAGTACGGCGTCTACGACGACGCGCTCCAGGACCCCCGCTCGGCCTCCCGGGCGAACGCCGACGCGGCCATGGGCACGGCGGACGCGGGCGGTTACGGCGGCGGGTACGACCCGTACTCCGGCTACGGGACCCAGCAGACCGGCCAGGACGCCTACGCGGCGCACGACCCCTACGCCACGCACGACGGCTACGCGAACCAGGACGCGTACGCGGGGCAGGGCGGCTACGGGGCGCAGAACACCTACGCCGCGGACCAGGACGCCTACAACCAGCAGACCCAGCAGTACGGTTACGGGACCGGCGAGCAGCAGTACGCGGCCTACTCCGACCCGTACGGTGGCGGCGCGGTCAACGGCGGCCAGCAGTACGACACGTACGACAGCTTCGGCGGCCGGCAGCAGTACGCGGCGCCGTACGGCGAACACGACCAGCACCAGCAGCAGCACCAGCAGCAGTACGCCAACGACACCCCGCCCGGCGGGGTATGGGTCCCGCAGCAGCGCGAGCGCCAGGACGACCCGTTCCCCCCGGCGCCGGGCGAGAAGCCCCAGCAGGGGTACGACGCGGGATCCGGTTCGGGCTCCGGCTCCGGTTCCGGCTCCGGCTACAACAACGACCAGTACCGCTACTGACCGCCCGCGTACCGCCCGCTCACCGCGAGCCCCGGAACTCCGGTCCCTCGACGACCAGTCCGGCGACCAGCGCCCCCGACATGCCCGCGTGCGCGAGCCCGCCGCCCGGGTGCGCCCAGCCGCCGGCGCGGTGGAGACCCGGCAGCCGGGTGGTGTTCGCGGGGTGCAGCAGCCGCCCCTCCGCCCCGGCCAGCGCGGGTGGGGGGACCGAGCCCCCCGCGGACCCCGTCCGCGCCGCGGTGTCGGCGGGCGTCCGTGTCTCGTGCCACAGCAGCCGCTCCGGCAGCCCGGGCACGGCCGCCTCCGCCGCCGACATCAGAAGCTCCGCGTACCGCTCGCGGAGCGCCGCGTCGGACCAGTCGACCGGGCCGTGCGGGGCGACGGTCGCGGTGAGCGTGACGGCCTCGTGCCCGCCGTCGGGGCGCGTCGCCGGGTCGTCGGGCCGCAGCACCGTGACCGTCGGCCGCTCCGCCGGGCGCCCGCCGAAGACGGCGGCCGCCTCGGCCCCGCCGTCGGGGGAGTGCACCACCGTCCGGTGCGCGGCGTCCTCGTCCCGGCCGCCGCGCAGCGCCAGCAGGACCGTGAACCGGCCGGGCACCGACCCGTCGTCCCGCTCCGCCACGGCCGCTTCATCGGCGGCACCGGTGTCGCCACGGCCGCCGGAGTCGCCGGTGCCGGATCCGCCCGGGTGCGCGGCCAGGAGCCGGCCGGGCGCGACCCCCGCCACCACCGCGTCGGCCTCGACGAGCGTGCCGTCCGCCAGCTCCACACCGGCCGCGGCGCCGTCCTTCTCGACGATCCGGGTCACCTCGGCGCCGAAGACGAACTCGACCCTGCGGGCCAGGCACCGTTCGTACACCGCCCGGGCCAACTCCCGCATGCCGCCCCGCACATACCAGCTGCCGAAGGTCTGCTCCAGATACGGCAGCACCGCGGCGCTCGCCGGGGCGTGCCGCGGATCGAGTCCGTACGACAGCGCGCAGCCGTCCAGCAGCGCCGCCAGCCGTGGGTCGCCCAGCTCCCAGGCGCCGACCTCGGCGACCGTGGTGGCCAGCCGGGGGGAGCGCAGCAGCCGGCGCCGCGGCACCGCCGGATACGGGTCGCGCCCGAGCACCCGCGGGTCGCGCCACAGCGGCTCCTCCAGCAGCGGCCGCCGCGAGCGGTCCCAGGCGTCCCTGGCCCGGCCGAGGAACTCCGCCCAGCGCTCACCGGCACCCGCGCCGAGCGCCGCGTCCAGTGCCGCGACGGCGCCCGCCCGCGACGCGTTGGGCAGCCGTACGTCCGTACCGTCGGCGAAGAGATGGCGGCTCGCCGGGTCCACCTGAACGAGCTCCACGCTCCGCTCCAGGGACTCCTTGCCGGTCTTCACGAACAGATCGCGGTAGACCGCGGGAAGATGCAGCAGCCCGGGACCGGTGTCGAAGACGAACCCGTCCCGCTCGAACCGCTCCACCGCGCCGCCGTAGGTCGCCGAGCGCTCGTACACCGTCACCCGGTGGCCCGCCACGGCCAGCCGGGCGGCCGCGGCCATGGCGCCCATCCCGGCCCCGATCATCACCATCCGTCCCATGCGTACGAGCCTATCCACCGTCACTGACAGCCCGGCGCCGCGTCCTGCGCCGCAGGAACCGGCGGATCCTGGTGGCCAGGAAGAACACCGTCGCGACGCCCGCCACCAGCAGCATCCCCGCGATGACCGCGGCGGCGACCGGGTGGAACAGCGCGAAGACGACGATCCCGGCGACGCCCAGGTCCTCCGCCGTGCTCATCAGGACGTTGCTCACCGGCTCGGGGGACGTGTTGATCGCCATCCGGGTCCCGGCCTTGACGAGATGGCTCACCAGCGCCGTCGAGCCGCCCACGGCGCCCGCCGCCAGCTCCGGCAGCGAGCCGCTCTCCCCGGCGAGCAGCGCGCCGACCACCGCGCCCGCGAGGGGTCTGACGACGGTGTGGACGGAGTCCCACACGGTGTCGACGTACGGGATCTTGTCCGCCACCGCCTCACAGAGGAAGAGCGCCCCCACGACGATCAGCACGTCGGTGCGCTGCAGCGAGGCGGGCACCTCGTCGGTCAGCCCGGCGGCGCCGAAGAGGCCCAGCAGGAGCACCACCGCGTAGGCGTTGACGCCGCTGGCCCAGCCGCTCGTGAAGATCAGGGGAAGTACGGACACGGACGCGATCGTAGCCGCGCGGACCGGGAGTGGGCAGGAGTACCGAGTTCTGAGTACAGGTACCTAGTAGGTGAGTTGAGTAGGTACGCGGATGGGCCGCGACCTGCGCGAACGGAAGAGTGGAGCCCACGGAAGGGGCGCGGCTCCGGTACCGCCGACACGGGGCGGCGGAACAGGCGCGGCTCCCCGGACGTGACGGGGGTGCGGTACGGAGGGCCCGGCGACCACGGGGGATCCACGGAGGATCGGTGGAGGGCGGGCCCTCCGGCACCACGGGGGAAGGGGTGGGCACCAAGGGGGGTGCGTCCAGAGGGAGACGCGAAGCAGGGGGAATCAGGGGGGAACGGGGGAACGGGGGAACGGGGGAACGGGGGAACGCGTCGGTCCGGTGCGGCTCATGGGGGATGAGCC